>SXXZ01000375.1 GCA_005789375.1 Verrucomicrobiales bacterium
ACACAGTCGACACCGAGGCTTCGGGCTGCTGCGGCCCCGGCCCGCACCTCGGACACCGTGGGTTCGCCCGCCACCGCCCATTCCACCCAGTTCAACCCGGCTGATCGAAAAGACTCCCGCACGGGTTCGGCTCGGCGCACATCGCGGCCCGTGACCAGAAGCGCCGAATTGCCGAGCGAGGCGGTCAGCGTCCCGGCCTGAGTGACCCTCCCGGGACCGAAGACGATGCGCTCGGGTTGGGCAAATTCGAAGGCGCTGGCCGGAGAGGGCATTAGTCCGGAAGGTGAATGGAGTGGTAGCGCACGCTCTGCCGAGGCGCGGCCATCATGGGAGCCACCGTGTCGCGCCAGGTGGCGTAATGCGGGGTGGCTTTGTGATCGGCGGGCGCCGATTCGGTGCGGTAGGCCTCCACGAGCACGAACCGGCAGGGGTTGTCCTGCTGTTGCACCACGTCAAAGCGGGCCACTCCCGGTTCCCGCAGCGAGGCTTCGGCATTGGCGCGGGTGGCGGCGATGAAGTCGGCCACTGATTCGGGTTTCACCTCGACCAACACATGAACAACGAGCATGGGCTTTTAATTTCGGGGTGGTGATCAGATGGAAATGCGGCGGCTGCGGGCCTGGACCGTCCAAGCCCTCGTGGCCCGACCGTTCTCGGCCAGCCAGACTTCCTGATGCAAGGCCACGGTCGGGCACACATGCCAGGGCAGGGAGTAGACCGCATCGCCCAAACGCACTGCGTCGGCCGCCGGCGATTCCACCACCAAATGTTCTTCGCTGTGGCTGAGGGCGGTGGCGTCCGGGAGGTTCAGGAACAGGGTCCGCGGGTGGGGCATTTCCGAGGCCACGGCCTTGTGTCCGAGGTCTAGGCACACTTGCCGGGGGGTAGGACGGCTGATGACGCGCGACAGGAGCACGGCCGCGGGCTCGAAGGGCAGGTCGGGCAGCTTGTGGGCGTAACCGGCGTCCCAGAGAACAGTGGTTCCCGGGCTCAGCGAGACATCGGCGCGCATCGCATGGATGGCGAAGGTCGGGGAACCGCCGGCGATGACTCCCAGGGGCCGGCCCAGTTCGGCTTCGATCCGACTTCTCAAGGCGGCCACGGGCGCGAAGATCTCATCGCAAGTGCGGGTGCGCTCAGCCAGATCGGTAATGCCCAAATGGCCGTCGTAGGCGTGCAGGCCCTCGAGGCGCAACGTGGGCGCAGCGGCCAGCAAAGATCGGAGCAACTCGCTGCCGAGGACTCGATCGGGTGCGATGCCGGTGCGGTGTTGGCCGACGTCGAGGTCGATCCAAATTCCGAGGGGGTTTGCGATGGATCGCGCGGCGGCGGCAGCCCGAAGCGATTCCACCACCCCGGGGTCGTCGACGACCGCTGACCATTGGATGTCTTGGAAGTGGGAGGACAGACGAATCCAACGCTCGATTTGCGGGCCCACGGGTTGGACCGCGAGCAGGATGCTCCGGACACCGCTGACCCCGGCCACCATCTCGGCCTCGGCGATGGTGGCGCATTTAAATTGAACGATGCCCAGACCCACTTGCCAGGCGATCAGCTCGGGCAGCTTGTGGGTTTTTACATGGGGCCACAACCGGAGCGGATCTCCAGCGATGGCCACCATGCGTCTCAAATTGGCCTCGATCCGGTCCCGGTGCAGGACCAGCGTCGGCGACGGGATTTCCGCCGCATTCTCCAGAACGTACCAGGGGTTTGGGGACATCAGATCGCGGGGATCAGTGAAGTTCGAAGATTACCTCGATCTCGACGGAAATATTTCCGGGCAGCGGTCCCATGCCGACGGCGCTGCGGGCTCCGATACCATTTTCAGGTCCCCAGATTTCCGCGAAGAGCTCGCTGCAGCCGTTGATGACCTTCGGGTGATCGTAGAAATCGGCGGCCGAATTGACCATGCCCAGGGTCTTCACCACGCGCTTCACCTTGTCGAGGGATCCCAATTGGGAACGTAGGGTTGCCAAGATGGCCAGACCGACTTGCCGAGCGGCCACCTTGCCAGCCTCCAAGTCGAGGTCTTTGCCCACGACGCCGGTGATCAGCGTGCCGTCGGTACGTAACGGACCGTGACCCGACACGTAGGCAGCGTTACCGAAGACCACCAGGGGTTTGTAGACCGCCACAGGTTTCGGGGCAGAGGGAAGGACGAGTGAAAGGGCAGCGAGTTGGGATTCGGCACTCATGATTTTGAAAGGATTGGAGGATCCGCCTTTTGCAGCAAACCCTCAATTCCGAAGTCCACGGATCGAAAGATGTTTTGATGCTCCGAAGGTGATCGTGACTCGCGGGTGGGTGCCGGAGAATTGGAGGGTGAAGATTGCCTGGGGATCAAGGTGCACAAATCCAACACAGGCGCTTGACTTGGGAGAACTTCAGGCAGTAGCTAGATTTACTCCACTTGGCCGAATCAGCTCTGTCTGATCCATCATGGAAGGATTGGGTCGAGCAACGGTGAGTGATGGTTAAACGGCAACGCCTGTTGAAAGGAAATTTTATGAAAACTCAGAGACAAATCGTGGGTAAACGGAGGGGTTTCACTTTGATCGAGCTGTTGGTCGTCATTGCCATCATCGCCATTCTCGCAGGCATGCTGCTACCGGCGCTCTCCAAGGCCAAATCCAAGGCGCTGTCCATCTCATGCCTGTCGAACACTAAACAGCTCTGTCTGGCATGGATTCTCTACACGGGTGACAATCAAGAAAAGCTGGTTCCAAATTACCTAGGTACGCCGGAGGCTTGGATTCTCGGGGACGTCAACTCCGCCCCGGGCCACACCAACCGCAACAACATCATTACGGGCAAGCTGTACCCGTACAATTCATCCGAGGCGATCTACGTCTGCCCCGCCGATGATTACAAGTTTCAGGGTAGGCGCTTTCGTCGCGTCCGCAGTTACTCCATGTCGGGTCAGATGAACAGCAACGTCGATTGGGTGAATCCGCGCTACCCGGTGCGCAGGAAGACCTCAGACATTATAGACCCCGATCCTTCAGGAGCCTTGGTGTTGATCGATGAGAGCACGAAGACCCTTGAGGACGGGTATTTCGCTATCCAAGTGGACAACCGGGTTTGGCAGAACGATCCCTCCGATCGCCACAACAAGGGTGCCAACCTCACTTTTGCCGACGGCCATTCTGAAATCTACAAGTGGCTCGAGCCGATGACCGGCAAGCACAGTTGGGATGCGCCGGCACAGAAGCCTGTTGATCGCGACTTCGACCGCTTGGCCGCCACGGTTGCGACCAAGAAATAAATCGAGCCTGCTGTTTGTCGGTCTGAACACCGTTCAGTCCCTGCTCATCACTCCAGAAGTGATGAGTTTCAATCTGCCCATCTCTGGCCGGGAGAAAACAGGGTTTGTGCTTCAAATATCTCGGGGCTCCAAAGGTTGACTACTGTCCGCTCGATCGGACCAACCATGTCTCGTTCATTCAACTTGGCCAACGGGTGTCGAGTCACATCACGAACGGTGCGGTCTGCCGATTCGGTCAGAATGATCACCCAAAGTACAAGATCACCCAGTTCAATCCGACGGCCGATGTTCATGGGGAACCCGACATCAAACTGTTTGGGGTCGTTTGGGATGCCCACCGGGGACATGATGCCAGTCAGTATTCCGGCCTCGAGGAAGGTATCGGTCGCCGGCACAAAAAGGGCTCGGTGATCACGGGCCGCAGAGGGAGAGCTAGGTCTGCAATTGATTGATGTCAGCAACCCAGCTGCACCCGCGCGTATCGGTGGCTTTGACACCAACGGAGAGGCTTACGGGGTGCAAGTTGTTGGAAACCTTGCCTATGTAGCGGACGGTAAATGGGGTTTACAGATCATCCGATTGGCGGAGTTGGAGGTCGCCCAGACCCTCGTCTTCAACCCGCCGGCATCCGCGAACTTGACCCAATCGCCCATCATCCTGAATGCTGATGTCTCTTCGGGTCTTCCCATAGTGTTCAGTGTTGTATCCGGCCTAGCCACTGTGGAGGGCAATAGGCTTAACATCACTGGCGAGGGAACGATCGTCGTCCGTGCCGAGCAGATGGGGAACGCCCAGTTCGCGGCGACGCGACTTGAGCGCTCCATACAGGTCGTTTCTTCCCCCGCGCCCCCATCGTTTGCCAACCTAAGAATCGCCTCTGAAGGCAAGTTACGTTTCGAGACTCGCGGAATGGAGAGTTCCAATATCATCCTCCAGTTCAGCCTGGATCTCACTCATTGGGAATCTGTGTCCACCAACACCATCCCAGGCTCGGTGGAGATTCCCGTTTCGAACGTGGCCGGATCGGGATTTTACCGCGCGATTGTCCTGCAATGAATTCGTCAGGATGATCTGCGCTGGACCCGTTTTCTCGCACTATGAGTTCACCAAACCTTATGGTGTACGGTTGAATGACGAGCAATGGAAGGAGTCCCTGAGTGCAGGGTTCACCTTAGCTCCCCCTCCGTGGATCGAGTCCTATTTCGTGTAAAAGTCTGGCCTTGGGGTATCGAAAAAAAGAGTTATTGAATAATTAATTTTATTAAATAAATCTATTTTTTGTTTTTGGAGTCGCGAGAAAAAATATGAAACGAACACGCTGCAGCGGTTGGATGGCCTCTCTTGATCCGCGGTGGATGTTGGGGATCCTGGTCGGGTGCTGGGCCTACCTGACTTCAGCGCAACCGGTTCAGATCCAGGTGACACAGATTGCCGGATCGATCCGGGTGGGATGGCCGACGGGTCTCGGGTGGGTGCAGCCCCAACGGCAAACCGATCTCGCCACGCCTGTTTGGCAGGATTTCGGTGCACCGACCACGGCCAATACCCTCTCCGAAACCGCCGGGGCCACGACGGGTTTTTACCGCTTGAAGTTGCTGCCGCCCTCTATCACGCAGCAACCGATGGCCAAGAGCGTCGATGCAGGAGCCGATGTCACCCTTCAAGTCGGCGTGATAGGCACCGAGCCCATGGCGTATCAGTGGTATAAGGACACTGTCCGTTTGACCGGAAAGACGGGGGCGCAGCTTTCGTTGAGCGCGGTGACCTCTGCGGATGCCGGCAACTATGCGGTTTGGATCACCAACCGCGCGGGAACCGCGGCAAGTCAGGGAGCCCTGTTCACGGTGACCACGCCCACGGTGAGACCCAGTGGCATCTACATGGGCAACTTCAGTGGCCAATCCGACAACGGGGGATTCGCAGCCATGATCCGGTCCAATGGCACTGCCTTCGTGGTCGGATACAACACACCGCAGGAGGAGGGGCTCTTCATCTCCACATGGACCGTGCCTGTCGACGGCAAGTTCACGGTCAAAACGATTCAGAAAGGGACGATCACAGGGGTGTTCACCTCCTCCGCTGTCTCCGGAACTTTCTTGAATTCCATTAGTGAGTCGGGTGCTTTCAGCGGCAATCGGAAGCAGGATTCAGGCATCCATGCCAAGAACGCGGGCTACTATGAGGGCACCTACGACGGAGCAGCGAGTGGGGCCGCCTATGCGATCCTCGCCGCGGATGGGAGCCTGTTCTTCTACAGCGTTGACAATCCCCTTTCACCCACGGCTGACGGCGACGGGGGAGGGTTTGGTGTGATCAACGCCGGAAATTTGCTGTCTGGATCCACCGTCCCCAATGGTTCCCAACTGAAAGGGACCCTCAATCCGAACAACGGAGAGTTGATAGGCACTTACAGCTTGGGCGGCACCGCGTTGGGGACATTCAGGGTGGTGCGAACGCAAACGCCCTGAAGCGACCTGATTCTCCTCCCGCACAGACCGTCCCTCCGGGTCTGTGACGCTGGCCGCTGACGTCTCACGCGGGGTTCCTAGCGGATTCCCGAGCGATGGGGGCGAACCGGAATCGGGAGTTTCTGAGGAAATCCAGCTCTCGAGTTTGGATCCGCTTGGGATGGATGTGATCGCAGACCTTGGAAGATTCAAAGACTTGCTTCGGAACCGGGCCTCCCGGCGGTTGACGCGTCAGGGGCCGCCTCGGGGTCTGACGGTCGTTCCTCCCGCCTCAGCGGCTTTTCCCCGCTGTACCCTCCTCCCTGAAGGTGCCGGAGCGCCATTCTTTGTCCGTGGTGGCTGCCACCAGTTTCCACCCCGCCGCTTCGAAGGCCTTCCGGACCACGCCGAACTGGGTCTCCAGGATTCCAGCCAGGACCAGCGATCCACCCGGAGCCACGCGGGCTAGCAGTCGATCCCGCTCAGCGATGAGTAAGTCGTAGATCAGGTTGGCGCAGACCACTGAGTAGCGCTGCTTGGGTTTCTTGGGAACTTGCGTGATGTCGTCGTGGGTCACGATCAGAACCGCGGCGACCCCGTTGAGTTCGGTGTTCTCGTTGGCGACTCGCACGCAGTCGGCATCAAAGTCGAAGGCATTGACGGGCTGATAGCCTAGCTTGACGGCTGCGATAG
>SXXZ01000376.1 GCA_005789375.1 Verrucomicrobiales bacterium
ACCAACTCCTGCACCAATTTCTCCACGGCCTCGAAGCGGCCAATCTCGAGCAGCGAGCCCACCAACTCTTCGGTGGTCACCAGTCGAGCCCGCAGGGCCGGAGACAACCGCGTCACATGGGGATGTCCGGGAACGACCTGGTTGCGCAGCGCCCCGTAACGCGTCGCTTGGGGCAAGAATGCCTGCCAGCGAGCCAGAGCGGCCGCACGCGTGCCGGGAAAGGTGCCTTCGGAATCCAACATCGCGGTCAAGGTGGTCTGGAACTCCAATTCCTCAACGCCAGCGCTTCGGCTCCGACGGGTCGAATTTGCGGAGATCCAAGTTCCAGTTTCCGACCGACAGTCAAACAGCGTTGCCTATACCGGATCACCGATACCGGATCACCGATACCGAAAGACACCGTTTGTCATCCTATCCACTTTGTAGCAGACTAGTCGATGTCTGGTTAACTTGGAGAACACCACTTATGGCTACCATCACCGCCTTTGAAGCCAAAACCCGGTTTGGCGAACTGCTCGAACGTGTGGCACGCGGCGAGGAAATTGTCATCACCCGGCATGAAAAGCCCGTCGCGCGTATTATTCCCGAAGGACGACGGAACTTGGAGCAAGTCCGGCAAGCGGTAGCCACTTTGACTCAATTGCAGTCGCGGATCCGAGGCCGCTCCAAGGGGCAGGCCAAACTGTCCGACGCAGAAGTACGCGCCGCCATCGAAGAGGGACGTCGCTGATGGACCGGTTGATTTTGGATGCCTCGGTGGCAGTGGCCTGGGTTCATCCCGGGCAGGCAACCCCGGAAACGGACTCCCTGCTGGCTGAGGTGGGCCAGGGCGCCGAGATCATCGTGCCTGCCCTGTGGCCGATCGAAATTGCCAACGTGCTGCTGGTGCTGGAGCGCCGGGGCAAACTGACGACTGACGACCGGATGGAGGCGCTGCAAGCACTGACCTCACTGGGCTTTGAGGTGGACCATGAGATGTCGGTCTGGGCGTTCACACGGTTGTCCCAACTCGCTTCAGAAATGAATTTGAGCGTCTATGACGCGGCTTATCTGGAATTAGCGCTGCGTCTGAAACTGCCCTTGGCCTGCAAAGACGGCCCCCTGCGTGATGCCGCCAAAAAGCGGAGCCTGACTGTAGTTCCCTAAGAGAAATCGGGGTCCGCCAACGGTTCTTGACCGTATTTCTGAGAGGGTTGACTAAAGTTTCCTTCAAACTCGGGCCGTTTTTATCTTCAAGCTCCGAGCAGTCCCGCTGTGTGAACTGCCGGTGGATCCTCGGAAGACCCGACTCCGTGGCATCGGTCCGATTCAGACATCCCAGAGACCCGGGAAGGGGAGTGCCGTGGCCCGACCGCATCATGATTCTGGGCAGGGTGGCTATTTTAAGGCAGTTCGACGACGAGATCTCAGGAGGGATGGAAGCCGCCCGCCAAGGGCTTGGAATCCCCGAAGGATGAGTAAAGTTAATAGTTTTCGGCTAAAAGACCCCTGTAGTCCCCTCCTTTAGCCCTCTCCTGCCTGAGGCGAAACTGATGGCACAACCTATGCTTTACTTCCCTGTAACCTAACGCCCAACCCGCGTTGTGCCTATTGCCAGTGCCATGAACTTTTCCCGATACGAACGGGGGGATTTTTACGATGAGATGATCTCGTCGTCGGGAGAACCTCACCCCGCTTCACGCCTGCTAGCCCGCGAAATCGAGGGGCTACCGCCCGGCGAACTAAAATTGCGGCAGAAGGCCGCCGAGCGTGCGCTGATGGAGGCCGGTATTACGTTCAACGTCTACAGCGACAATCGCGGCGTCGAAAAGACCCTCCCCTTCGACCTCATCCCGCGCATCGTCTCGGGCAGCGAGTGGAACCGCCTCGAGAAGGGTCTCCAGCAGCGCATTCTCGCCCTCAACCTCTTCCTCGACGACCTCTACCACGACCAGAAGATCCTGAAGGATGGCATTATTCCGAGGGAGGTCATCGCCTCCTCCACGGGCTTCCGGCAGCAGTGCGTGGGCCTCAAGCCGCCTCAGGGCATCTGGTGCCACGTCACGGGCACTGACTTGGTGCGGGATCAGACCGGCCAGATCTTGGTTCTCGAGGACAACATCCGCTGCCCGTCGGGCGTCTCCTACGTGATTGAGAACCGGCGCCTGATGAAGAGCCTCTTCCCCGAGGTCTTTTCGGGCGCGCGTATTCGACCTGTCTCAAATTACGCGGCACGCCTGCGCGACATGCTCGAGTTTATCACGCCCGACGGCGGGACCCAACCTCGGGTGGTGGTGCTCACGCCCGGGCGCTACAACTCGGCCTACTTCGAGCACTCCTTTCTGGCTCAGCAAATGGGCGTAGAACTCGTCGAGGGCAGTGACTTGGTGGTCCACGAAGGGTTTGTCTGGATGCGCACAACCAGTGGCTTCGAGCGCGTCGACGTAATTTACCGGCGCATCGATGACGACTTCCTCGACCCGAGGGCATTTCGCTCGGACTCGACGCTGGGAGTCCCCGGCCTCATGGAGGTCTACAGGGCGGGTAACGTCGCCCTAGCCAACGCGCCGGGCACCGGCGTGGCCGACGACAAGGCGGTCTACGCCTACATCCCCCGAGTGATCCAATATTACCTCGGTGAGGAGGCGATTATCCCCAACGTTCCGACTTACATTTGCTCGGAGGAGCAGGATCAACGTTACGTACTGGAGCACCTGAGCGAGCTGGTGGTTAAGGCCGCCAACGAGTCTGGCGGCTACGGCATGCTCATAGGGCCCCACGCGTCGCGGGAGCAAATCGAGGAGTTCCGCCGGCTGGTCATCGCCAACCCGCGGAACTACATCGCCCAGCCCACCTTGTCGCTCTCGAGGGTGCCCACGATCTGCGAGACCAATCTTGAAGGACGGCATGTCGACCTGCGCCCCTACATTCTCTACGGCCGCGATATCTTCGTGCTGCCGGGCGGCCTCACCCGAGTAGCGCTGCGCAAGGGATCTCTCGTGGTGAACTCGTCGCAGTGCGGCGGCACCAAAGATACCTGGGTGCTAGCAGAGACCGACGATTCGCCGGTGCCCTCCACCGCCGCCGGTGGACGCCCTCCCTCGATGGTCCTGGCATCGCCCCTTATCCCGCATGGACCCCCACTCGACGACGAACCCGAACCGTTGAAGACCCAACGCACCCCGCACCCTAAAAAGCCATGCTGAGCCGCGTCGCCGATTCGCTGTACTGGATGAGCCGCTATGTCGAGCGGGCCGAGAACGTGGCCCGCATCATCGACGTAAACCTCAACCTGATGCTCGACAACCCGGTCGGTGGAGAGCAGCGATGGCAACCGCTGATCGAAACCCTCGCCGACCACAAGGCCTTCGCGGGCCACGGCACGGTGGCCGACTCAGAAAACACCATCCGATTCCTGAGCTTCGACCCCGGCAACGGCAACTCCATCCTCTCCTGCCTCGGCACGGCCCGCGAGAACGCCCGCTCCATCCGTGAGATCATCTCGTCGGAGATGTGGGAGCAGCTCAATAGCTTCTACCTGCGCCTTCAGGACCAAGCGGCCCAGGGCACCGTCGGCCAGGAGACGTCGCAGGCCTTCTACGCTGAGGTCAAACAGGCCTGCCACCTTTTTAGTGGAATCACCGGCGCAACCATGACCCGCAACGAGGCCTGGTACTTTATCGAACTCGGCCGACTCATCGAGCGGGCCGATAAGACCTCCCGCATCCTCGACGTAAAGTACTACATCCCGACCGGGTCGGGCGCCGACGCCGCCGGCCTCGACGACATCCACTGGGCCGCGGTACTCCGCAGCGCCAGCGCGTTCGAAATGTACCGGAAGCGCCACGGCCGAATTCGCCCCGACGGAATTATCGAGTTCTTGCTGCTCGACGCCGACTTCCCGCGCAGCGTGCGGCACTGCCTCGATGGGGTGCGTAGCTCCCTCCATCACATTACTGGCACGCCACTGGGCAGCTTCCGCAACCCGTCGGAGAAATTGCTCGGACAGCTCTGCTCCGACCTGGCCTTCACGCAGGTGGATGAGATCGAGGACGAGGGGCTTCACGAGTATCTCGACAGCCTGCAGACCAAAATCAACCAAGTCGGCTCGGGGATCTACGACACTTTCTTCGCGTTCCGCACGCCCACATTGAGTCGGCGCAGCCGCTACAACGAGGCGCATTGAGCCTCCGCACCACGCCATGGCCATACACATTGCCCTCCACCACCTCACCCATTACCGCTACGAGAAGCCGGTCTCGCATGGGTCCCACGTCATCCG
>SXXZ01000377.1 GCA_005789375.1 Verrucomicrobiales bacterium
GACAAAGTCCCCCACCCGAATCACGCCTCGCTCGATCAAATCCAGAGCGGCGCGGATGGATCGGGGTGTATGGTGAAAGCTGGCCAGAAGCGTTAGGTTGGAATAGTGCAATAAACCGGTGTCGAGCGTGACCGAAGTACCAGCCGGACAGCCGCCAAAGAAATTCACCCGCCCTCCCTTGCGCACGAGCCGAGTCGCCGCTTCCCAGGCCGTCGGCTTGCCCACCGCCTCAAAGACCGCATCGAACGCAGTGAACGGCTCCGCGGCCCGGATCGCAGCATCCAAATCCTCGCGGCCCTCCATGTCCACCACGCTCGAAGCCCCGAGACGCCGCGCCAGGGCTAATCGAGCCTCGCCGCGACCGGCTACCGCCACGACACACCCAGCCTCTACGGCCAGAGCGATAGCAAATAACCCAATGGGACCCGCACCCATCACCAGCACCCGTTCTTGGGACTTCAATTGAAGATCCTGAATCCCCTGAACCACGCACGCCAAGGGTTCGGTCAGCGCCGCGGCCTCGAAGAGAGTCTCTGGACGCAACCGCATTAAATTCTTCGCCACGATCCGGGCCGGTAAAACAATCGACTCCGCATACGCGCCATTAAGAAAGAGGAGGTCATCGCAAAGATTTTCCTGACCGTCCGCACAGCGCCCACACTGGCCACAGGGAGCTGAATTAGCGCAAACCACCCGATCACCCACAAACCAACCCACAGCCCCTGGCGCGACCTCGACAATTGTCCCAGCCAATTCATGACCAAAGACGCACGGCGGCGTCAGCATCCGGGCGTGGTAGCCGCGGCGGTACACCTTCAGATCGGTACCACAAGTCAGGGCGGCCCCGATCCGAACCCGAACCTCGCCGGCCAAGAGGACCCCTTCCTCGAGTGATTCCACCCGAATCTCCTCCCGCCCGTACAGCACCGCTGCCTTCATGCACTGACGTTCCTCGCCCCGCCCCCCACCGACCAGCAAGAAACAAGCAAGAGCAGCGCCCAACCCACGAAACGAGGCAGACGCAAAACAATCGATTCAGGAACCCGCAGAGAGGAACACCCAGAATCTCGGCAAAGAAAACGAGTCAGAGAAAACTGCGAAGGGAGGAAATCACCGTCTGGAGGACAAAAACACCCAGTGGGTGTCTCAGCGAACCGAATCCGAAGCACCACCAATTTTGAAATACTCAACAAATCTGAAGCACTGAACCTCCGGTGAGAGAGGGTGATTTAGAGCGTTGAGAATTTGGAGGGCTTGGAGGAAGCGTCGGAGATTTTGAACGTCGGAGATTCTAAATTGTGGGAATTTAAAACTCGGGAAGGTGGAGCGTTGGCGTTGCCCCAGCTTTCGGGCTGAAGTGGTGGAGCCGAGGAGATTCGAACTCCTGACCCCCACAATGCCATTGTGGTGCTCTACCAACTGAGCTACGACCCCACTGGCCCGAAAGCGGCGCGCACTTTAGGAATTCCAGTCGAACTGTCAAAGTACTTTTACGAAATACTTTCAAAACTCCGACAACCCAGCTCCCCAAGAAACCCTCCAACGAGACCTTTTTCCCTCCTCCAAGCCCCTCAATATCTCCGCCAATCAGACGAAAAATTTAGATCGAACAACCTCACTCTAGACCGAAAAAATCTCATCTATTACCCAAGCACCTCCGAGGTAGGGCGATTTCTCCGAGAGCGCCACGTCCGCAGACACGGACCGTCGCAGAGATCAGTCCGCCGCAGATACGGACCGCTCGGAGATCGGTCCCTACCTAGGAGGTCCTCGGACTACATCCGGCGGGCAAAAAACATCAACGCCCCCAGCCCCTTGTAGCCTGTCCCCGAAAACCACCGATCGCCCAAGCAGCAGCGGCCGCTCACCCACGCACACACGCCAATCCCAACAGAGCTCCACATCACTCACTGATCCGAAGACATCACCCGAACACCCTCAACCAGACGCTCCAAACGCCGGCCATACTCCACAAAATTGGCCTTCAACGCCGCATCGGACGGAGGCACCGCCACGCCACTGGCATCATGGAACACCGCGACCATGTGAGGCTCGATGCTCAAGGCCCCAGAATAACCGCGCCGAAAGGCATCCTCCAAAATTCGCACCACCGCACCATCCCCCTCTCCAGGCCAGTGATAGTCGGCGTCATTCTTAGCATCGCACCAACGAGCATCCTTGATGTGGATGTGTTCCGAGACATCGCGAACCTGAGTCCAGAACTCCCACGGATCCTGCCGAGGATGAGGCGCTACCCCTGTTCGGTCGGCATTGAAGACCGGATTGGCCGTATCAAAAACCCACTTCAATCCCGGCACCGCCTCCAACAACCGCAGCGCATGCCGCCAACTCATCCCGCCGTAGTTCATGCAGTTTTCATGCAACGGCTGAATACCCGCATCGAGAAAACGCTGAGTCACCTCCCGCATCCGACGGAAACGCTCCTCCTCCATCAGGTCGGCGCCATCTCGGACCTTGTAGCTCATTACACGCACGTATTTGGAACCCAGACGCTGCATGCGAGGAATAGCGCGCTCCACCTCCGCCAGAGTGATCGCAAAGGGATCTTCGACACTCTTGGCCCAGTTCCCGATCGTGGAAGCGAAGCAATAAATCGACAACCCAGACGCGCTCAGAGCCTGCTCCACCGAATCGAAAGCCGCGTCCGGGAGATCGTGGAGATTGGACTTAGGAAAGCCCGGCACCGTGATGTTGCGGGCCTCAATGTGCTTCCAACCCAACTCGTGGGCTGCCGCTATCTGAGACTCCAGTAAGTTTCCGGCTTCGTCGCCAATGCCGCAGTACAGGGAGGGAAAACTCATTTCCCGACACCTTACAACCAACACCGCCCCAAGGCCACCCTCGCGGACGAGACCCTTAAAAACAACAAAGGCCACCCTTGCGGATGGCCTGTGGGTTACGCCCAGAGGGCGGAACTCGCGGTTACTTTTTTTTCTTCGGAGCGCTCGCTGCCAACTTGGCGGCATCTTTCCGTCGGATCATGTAGGCATTGCGGCGGGCGCGCTTCTGAATTTTGTTGGATTGTTGTCCCATAGCTCGGATTTACTTTCGCAGATGTTTCTACTCTTGGGCGGGAAGATGAAAGAGCGGCGCAGCAGCTTCAACCTCTTTCTCAGTCTGGCTGCCTTGATCCTGTGCTGGGGAGTCCATGGCGCCACCCCAGAAGAAAAGAAGCTGGAGAAGGATTTGGAACAGAAAAAGAAAATTGAAGCCAAGCAGATGGCGCAGATCCGCGTCTACCGCGAGGTCATCGAATTCTCCGGCCGAGCCAGCGAACTAGGAACCCTCGGGGTCAACAAAGCCATCGTGGGTCGCAGCGATCCCGTAGAGATGACCGTCCAGCGCGAAGCCGTGCTGGATGAGCGGGATGTAAAACGGGCCACCCTCGTCGAGCAGCGAGATCAGTCCTTCTCGATCGCCGTCGACTTCGTCCAACGCGGATCCATGGTGCTGCACATGAACTCCGTGGCCGCCAAGGGACAGCGACTCGTCATCGCCGCGCGGTGGTCGAACGGCACCAATGTCTTCAACCGCTGGATCGCCGCCCCGCTCATGCGCCGAGCTCTCGACCAAGGAGTCATTGTCTTCACACCGGACATGAGCCGAGAAGAATCGGTCCTCTTCGTGCGCGGACTTAATAACGTGGCCGTGAAGCTGAAAAACCAAACCAAGCCACCGAAAGAAAAGAAGACCAAGCCTGCGGACTCGAACTCGACCAACGCCGCACCCGGTTCCAAAACCGCCAAACCCAAAGCCCCGAAGGCGGACACCAAGCTGAAGAACGAATTCGACCCCTTCCAAGGCCAGTGATCCAAACCTTCCTTTATTTCGCGGGCCTGTGCGTGGCCCTGGGGTTGGTCGCTCAGCCCTTTCAATTACCCACGGCCAACCGCGCGATCCTAGAACCGGACGGCGGCGGCGAGCGGTATTTCGTGGGCACGGCCGGCAAACCCTGGACCAGCGGTCAGTTCGGCTGCGTCCGTTCCGGCGGGGCTCAATTGCATGAGGGGCTCGACATCCGCCCCATGCAGCGGGACCGGCGCAACGAACCCACCGACGACGCCCTGTGCGCGACGCCGGGAACGGTGGCTTACGTCAACACGCATTCCGGACTCTCCAACTACGGCAATTACGTGGTGGTGCGCCATGAGATCAATGGACTCGAAGTCTTCACGCTTTACGCCCATCTCGCCTCCGTAGGATCAGGGATCCGGGTGGGCACCCCTGTCCAGACAGGCAAACCCTTGGGCCGCATGGGTCGCACTTCGAACACCCGCCAGCGAATCACTCCCGACCGGGCCCATCTACACTTTGAGATCACCTTCATGGCGGCCGTGCGCTATGCCGCGTGGCACAAGGCGAACATGGGCGACACCCGCAACGATCACGGCAACTTCAACGGCCGCAATTTGGTCGGACTGGATCCCGCGGCCGTCTTCCGCTCCCAGGCCCGCTCCGGCGCTCCCTTCAACCTCGCCCGCCATTTGCGGGAAAGCCCCGAACTCGCACGAGTTCTCATCCGACGACCGGCCCTCGACTGGGTGCGGCGCAACCCCGGTGCCGTCGAGGCCAATCCCGTCGCTCAGCGCCAGGGCATCGCCGCCTGGGAACTCTCGCTCGGATTCAACGGCATCCCCTTGCGAGCCATTCCCAGGGCGGCCTCCGAATTGCCAGCTAACATGGGCCCCTACCGCCTGCTCGGGGTCAACCCTAAGACGCTCGAGCAATTCCCCTGCGGAAAGTTGGTCTTCAAGCGCGGCCAACTCTGGACCCTCACCGCCAAAGGACAGCAGTCCCTCGAATTGCTCGCCTACTGATCAAAATCACCCACCCGGGCACTGTGAGCCGGCAAGGGAGGTGGTTGCAGGGACATGGCGTTGTCATGTTCCAAGAACTCCCGGCAGCAGTCAAAAAACTCTTCCCGGGTGGTGGATCTCCGGATGCGATGCAAGAATTCCGGAGCGACGCCTTCACCGATGAAGTTCATATATTTCTTCATCTTCTCAACCTGAAGTCGCTCCCGGAACCCGGCCGTGGGTCGCGTGACTTCATAAAGACGCGTCACGTAGGCCAAGACATCGCGGCCCGTGGGTTGCCTCCAACTCCCAGTGCGTTGGTGTTCTCGGATTTGTTCAAAGATCCACGGATTGCGTATGCACCCGCGACCGATCATTAACCCTCGCGCCCCAGTGTCGCGCAGTACCTGTTCGGCCCGCTCCGGGGAATGCACATTGCCGTTGGCCAGCACCGGGCACGGCATGGCTTGGACGGCGCGGGCGATCCAGTCGCTGCGAACCTCCGTCCGATACATTCCGGTGACGGTCCGGCCGTGCACGGTCAGAAGATCGATCTGATGCCGGGCGAAGATCGCCAGGAGTGCGTCCCAGTCGGCATCGTCACTGAATCCTACCCGCGTCTTGACCGTGAAGGGCACTCGAGTCACGGCCTGGCGGAGAGCTCCCAAGATGGCATCAATTCGATGCGGTTCGCGCAACAAGCCTCCACCGGCACACTTGCGGTACACGACGGGCGCGGGGCACCCCAGATTGAGATCCACGGCAGCCACCGGATACTCCTGCAACTCCCGCGCGGCCTTGGCTAGCGCCACCGGGTCGTTACCGATGAGCTGAGCGATGGCCGGACGACCGGTTGGGTTCTCGACGATGGATCGCAAGATGGGCGCGTCGAGCGTGCTGGTGCTGTGCACCCGGAAATACTCGGTCCAGTAAACATCCGGACCGCCGTAGTGAGCCAGCACCCCCCAGAACGGCAAATCCGTGACATCTTGCATCGGAGCCAGGGCCAGCACTGGCTCCGGCCGGGAAAGCAGCGTCCGAAGTTCGAGCGACCCCTCCGGCAGGGGGCGAGCGGAAGGCTCGTCAGCACGCGGCGGTTCCATGAGG
Organism: Verrucomicrobiales bacterium; assembly: GCA_005789375.1. Next base: position 5,925 of record SXXZ01000377.1, read on the forward strand.
GTCAATCCTCGGCCTTAGAGTCGCGGCTCAGGAGATCGTGAACAGCCTGCCGCACATCCTTGCCCTCGTAGAGCATGGCGTGCACCTCGGAGGTAATAGGAGCATCCACCTGAAGTCGCTGTGCCAGCGCCCACGCGGACTTGGCAGTGGGATACCCTTCGACCGCCGAGGCCGAGCTGGCCAACACCTCTGCCACGGGACTGCCGAGACCCAGACTTTCACCAAAACCCCGATTGCGGCTCAACCGTGAGAAACATGTCAGCACCAGATCCCCGAGTCCGCTCAACCCTGCGAAGGTCTCTGCCTGCGCTCCACAAGCCACACCCAACCGCGTCATCTCGGTCTTGCCCCGAGTCACTAACGCCGCCTTGGCATTGTCGCCATAGCCCAGGCCATCACAAACCCCCGCAGCGATAGCGATGACATTCTTCAAAGCCCCACCCAACTCCACACCGATGAGGTCTGAACTGCGATAGACGCGGAACGCCGGTCGGTGAAAAAGATCCTGGACCCTTCGCGATACCGCCTCGTCGCGACTAGCCACCACCACGGCCGCGGGCACGCCACGAGCAACTTCTAAGGCTAGGGAGGGCCCGGACAGCGCAGCCGTCTGAAGACCGGGAGCCACCGAGTCCAAAATTCCGGTCATGGTCAGACCCGAGGTGAATTCAATCCCCTTGGTCACACTAACCACCGGACCTCGGAAACCCGCCAACCGAGCCGCGACCTCGCGGAACGCCTTGGAAGGAACCGCCACAATCACCACCTCAGAACCGGCCAGAGCCGCTTCGAAGTCCGTCTCGAAAACCCAGTCTCCCACCAGGGGAATCCCGGGCAGGAACCGTGGGTTGACATGGGTATGGGCCAGTTCAGACACATGCTCCGGTCGATGCCCCCAGAGACGCACCGAATACCCACCCTGAGAGAGCACCACTCCCAGCGCCGTCCCCCAGGCACCTGCTCCCAAAATAGCCACCTTCATGATGCGGAGAACTTGGATTTGTTAATGCGGTGTTCGGTCCCCGCCTTCAAACGCTCGATGTTGGCCCGATGACGCCACACCGCCAGGGCGGCCAGCGCCGAGGTGAAAGCCACTAGAGGCCACCGAGTCGGACCCGACACCGTGAAGATCGTCGCAACGGGCAAAATGAGCGCCGCAGCGATCGAAGCCATCGACACATACCGAGTTAGAAAAAACACCAGCAGCCAGGTAATCACAGTCACACCAAAGGCTGGAGGGATGAGTGCCGCCATGGCACCGGCGGAGGTGGCCACTCCCTTGCCTCCTTTGAATCCTAGCCAGCAGGTGTAGTTGTGCCCCAACACGGCCCCCAAGGCAGCCAGTGCCGGCAACGCCAACGAATCCGTAGGAGTCATGGCCGCCGCCAGCATCGGCGCAACGAGGACAGCCAGCGCCCCCTTCAGCAAATCCACGATCAACACCAAGGCTCCGGGGCCCTTACCCAA
>SXXZ01000053.1 GCA_005789375.1 Verrucomicrobiales bacterium
CGTCGTGGTATTCCACACCGAGCCGAATGGCCTCCTCGACCAAGAAGGCGTCGAAATCGGGTCGATACCAATGGGTGTCGGCCACGAAGTCATTGGGGCTGGCCGCCACGAGCAGTTGATCAGAACGCTCGTTGCAGGCTTCCCAGGGTTTTCCCGGTGAGTGATGGAAGTAGCTGAAGCCGCGCTTGAGTCCGCAACCGATGTGCGGGTGGGTGGCCTGCCAAGTGCCCCACTGGGAGAGCGGTCGCAGGCGAGGCAGGTCGTAGCGGTCAGCGAGAATCTCCAGCCACAAATTTGCCAAGGGTGTGGAGGATTCGCCGATAGCGAAACGTGGGTGCCGTCCGCGTTCGATCATCAGCACAGAGAGACCGAGGCGTCGTGCGATCATGGCCAGAAGCGTTCCGGCAAACCCGGAACCGACGATGGCGAGGTCGAAGTCGGCAGACACGGATCGGACGGTAAGGGTTGGGTGTCGGGTGGCCAGCCTGGAACTTCGCCCTCGAGAAAGGGAGAGGGTTTGCCTAAGATTAAATCCCTCACCCTTTTCCTCAATACTCCACTCTCGACGTTCTGCGGGCTCCCGGTACGGTCGGGTTCGTCATGTTTAACGACGCCCCGTCGGGGCCTGCGCCCCTCGGCGCACCCAAGAAAGTGAATCTCCGCAGGCCGGATGTTATGCAGGAGGTCTCGGCCCAGGTGGTGGCCCATTACCGCAGCGAGTTAGTAGAACGACTCCGGGCCAACGGCGGCGCGTTTTCCTACGGCGGCCTGACCATCCGTTTGGCTAAGGAGTTTGGTTTCTGCTACGGCGTCGAGCGTGCCATTGATTTGGCCTACGCGGCCCGCAAGGTTTTCCCCGAACCGACCCGCATCTTTTTGTTGGGAGAGATTATCCACAATCCGGAGGTGAATGATCAAATTCGGGGCATGGGCATTGTCAGTATTTCACCCAAGCCCAGTGACGAGGAGTTGTCCGGCCTGCGGCTCAATGCCGACGACGTGGTCATTATTCCGGCGTTTGGCACCGAGGTGTCCACCCGCCACCGCATCGAGAGTTTCGGATGTCAGACAGTGGATACGACCTGTGGTGACGTCATGACGGTCTGGAAGCGGGTGCGCCAGTACAGCAAAGAGGCGGTGACGAGTATTATCCACGGCAAGGCCAAGCACGAGGAGACCAAGGCGACAACCTCGCAGGCCACTGCCTACGGAGCCGGGCATTACCTGGTGGTGTTCGACCTCGCTGAGACCGACTACGTTTGCAATTACATCCTTCACGGTGGCGACCGGAATGAGTTTCTAAACCGTTTTAAGGGGGCCTACTCTCCGGGCTTTGATCCCGATCTGCATTTTGTGGCCGTGGGCGTTGCCAACCAGACAACCATGTTGCGCGGCGAGACTGAAGAGGTTCAGAAGCGTTTCCAGCAAGCCATGCAACAGAAGCATGGTTCCGGACAAGTGGCCGAGCACTTCCGTTTCTTTGATACGATTTGCGGCGCGACTCAAGACCGCCAAGACGCCTTGGAAAAGATGCTTCGCGAACCCATCGATCTCTTGATCGTGGTCGGCGGGTACAATTCTTCAAACACCTCCCACTTGGCGGAAATGGGCGAGAAGGTGTTGCCGACCTACTTCATTAAGAATGCAGCCATGATGGGTTCTCCGGCGCTCATTCGGCACTGGAATCAGCACATTACCGCCGAGGTAACCACCGCCGATTGGTACCGAACCGAAGGGGCTCTTACCGTCGGGATCACCGCAGGAGCGAGTTGTCCTAACAACTTGATCGAGGACACCATCAAGCGATTGTTTGACTTCCGAGGGGTCAACATCCTTGAGGTGCTTCAACCGGAAAGTTTGCAACGATGAGCAGTCTTGTTTTCAAGTTTTCAGCAGTTTATTTGAAAAAGTCGGACTTTCAGCTTGCCTGAATGGCCAGCACTTCCTATAGCGACCTACGTCTCCTGAAGCAGCGAGTTGGTTTGATCGTACGCATGATGCATTTTCAATCGGAGGCGGTACTTTGAGCCGCCCGTTTTCACGCCCGCAGCCGGGTCAGCCGCAGCACCGAATCAACGGAAAGATTCGAGCCCGCGAGGTTCGTGTCATTGGCATTGATGGACAGCAGGTCGGGATCATGGATCTGGCCGCCGCCATTAACTTGGCCCGACAGAGTGCTGTCGATTTGGTCGAGATCGCCGCGACAGCTGTCCCTCCAGTGTGCCGTATCGTTGACTACGGAAAGTTTAAATACGAACTGTCGAAGAAGGAGCGCGACAGCAAGAAGCATCAGGCCGTCAACCTGGTGAAAGAGGTTCAGCTCTCTCCTCGTATCGATCCCCATGACTTGGGAATCAAGAGGGAGCACACGATCGGCTTCCTTTGCGAAGACATGAAGGTCAAGGCCACCCTGCGATTCCGCGGCCGTGAAATGGCGCACACGGAAGTCGGCAAGGAGGTTATGAACAAGTTCCTGGAGCAGTTGGCTCCCTGGGGACATCCCGATTTTCCGCCGAAGTTGGTGGGCAAAGCCATCAACGTGATGATTAGCCCTCTTCCTAAGAACAAGCGGGCCAAGAATCCCAAGGAGGTTGATTTGGAGCCGCCCATTAAGGAAACAGAGAAGCCGGCCTCCAATGGCAAACCGCAACCGGTGAGGGTTTCAACCGATGCGGCCTCGCAGTCTGACTCCTTCGGGCAGAACCCGTTTTCGAGTTTGTCAGTTCCGACAGAAGGCTAACCATTGGGATCGAGGCTCGGGTTAAAACGCTCGAGCCTCATTCCGTGTTAAACGCTTCGCTTTTGGGCAGCTTTCACTCGTGATCCGCGTGTTGGCATAATTGCTCACCGATCACCCAGCCTCAAACCATGGGTCGCTTGCGTGCCATCTCTGCCATGTCTGAGAACCGGGTCATCGGAGACTCGGGGCGTATTCCTTGGCACCTTCCGGCCGACTTTCGTTGGTTTAGGCAGGTGACATTGGGAGGAATTTTGCTGATGGGTCGAAAGACCTTCGAATCCATCGGAAAGCCATTGCCCGGGCGTCAGACCATTGTCCTGACTCGAAGCGCTGCCCCCATCCCGGGAGTACGGATAGCCTCAGAGGTAGAACCTTTGTTGGAAGAACTGCAGAACGACCCTCGTCCGGTGTGGGTTTGCGGGGGGGCTGAAATTTATCGACTGCTGCTGCCCCGATGCAGTGACCTCTTCTTGACCCGGGTACCAATCACCGTGACTGGCGACGCGGTCTTCCCTCCATTCGAGTCCGAGTTTGTCTGGATTGCCGAGGTGCTCTGCACACCGGAGTTCCGCGTCGAGCACTGGGTCCACCGATCCACACTCATCGCCGCTCACTCCCCAGAGGCTTTGCCTGTCCACGGATCGATTTGCTAATCGATCGCCAGACCAGTGGCGGTTGTCAGTGACGGTTTGAACACCGATGAAACCGGCCGGTTTGAAAATCACTGATCCCAGAAACTCAACGGATCATCGATCCGGCCTCAATTAGTCGGTTGCCCGAGGGAACTCTTAGCAAACCGGGTGGGCCCCGGACGCGTTCGGCCTCATCTGGAAGAAGGAAGAAACGCTGGAGCTCCCCCGGAGAGAAAATGGATCCGAGGATCAGGCAAAACCGCAGATTTCAAACCGGCCACTTTCCGTGGATTCCGGAACGTTGCTGAGAGGCGGTCTCACGACTGGAGACCTAGTTCGGCCATTGAACCCGCTTCAGAAGACTTAAGCCTCTCAGTTGATAGGCTGGATGGCCTGAAGGGAAGCGATGAACTGCTTCATGGCCGGCGACAAGACCTTGGACTTCTTGTGAATCAGTCCGATGGGTCGGTTGAGCTCGATGTCGATGAAGGGCATGGCCACCAGGGTGTTCTTTGAAACTTCTTGGGCGACCGTTCCGGCCGGGACAATGCTCACCCCGGCGCCGATCTCCACGGCCCGCTTCACGGTTTCGATGTTATCGAACTCCATGACGTGCTTGATGGTGATTCCGTGTTCCTTGAGTTCAAGGTCGATGGCTTTCCGTGTGGGAATATCGGCCTCGAAACCGATAAATTTTTGCCCTTCGAGGTGTGAGAATTTCAGCCCCTTAGACTTTGTGAAAGCATGTCCGGGCGCGCAGATGAGGACCATCTTCTCGGGCTTAAGGGCGAGGATTTCCAGCTTGGATTCCTTCTGCGGGTAGGCCACCAGACCGATGTCGACCACGTTGCCCAAGACATCGTCATAGACCTGGTTTGCACGCTGATATTCGACGTGGACCTTCACCGACGGGTGCAGCTTGAGGAAGCGCTTCACGTAGGGCTGAAGATCATGCAAGCCAATGCTGTAGATGGCTGCAATGCGGATGGTGCCCGAGATGACGTTCCGCATCTCCTGGAGGCTGTTAACCAACCCATCGTAAGTCAGGATGATCTTCTTACCGTGTTCGTAGAGCATCTCGCCCTCGCGAGTCAGTCGGAACTTCTTCTTGCTGCGCTCGATGAGGAGAGTCTTGAGCTGCCGTTCCAAGGAGGTGATTTGCTGGCTGACCGCACTCTGAGTGATGTTGTTGATCAGTGCCGCCTTGGTGAACGATTCCGTCTCGGCGAGGTCGCAGAAAACTTTGAAGGACTCGATTTGCACAGCGCAAAGATACTGCGAACTGGCCATCTGCCATCAGGATTTTTCCGAGAAAAGGGAATCAAAAGGGGTCGGTCCCACCTATTTACACAAAAGGGGCCACTTATTCACTTTCCACAAATCTGCTATTTTGGATCCGCCAATGCTATTTGCGACCTCGTAAGCCGCCTGAGAAGACTGTCGGCGGTGCGCGCTCGGCTACTGTCGTCTTGGGCTGATGCTCGGCGGCAAAACGGATTAAGAATGGCGTGAGGTTGGCAGCGGGATGTGGTTATATGGGCCGTGGCCAAGCCGGATTGCTTTGAACTGCACGATGGGTCGATTGTTAACATCCTCTATGAAGATCGTGGGGTGCTGGCTATCGATAAGCCGGCCGGCTGGATGCTGGGGCCCGATGACGGTGATCATGTCGACCGTAGTCTTCATCGGGCTTTGGTTGATTCCATCGAGGCGGGAGATTGGTGGGCTCGATCCCGGAACCTGAAGTTCCTACGCTTTGTGCATCGTTTGGATGCGCCGACCACCGGGGTTCTACTGTTCTCCAAGAGCCAAGGTGCCATGCCTGCGTTGTCGCGGGTTTTCGCCGAGCGGACTGTCAAAAAAGCCTACCTGGCGGTGACCGACGGCGTTCCTGGCTTGGGTGAATGGGTGTGCCGCGAGCCACTGGGGCCCGATCTGGTCGAGCATGGCAAGCACCGGGTAGATCATGGTCCTGAAGGAAAGCCGGCTGAGACAGGCTTCCGGGTGCTGGGCTCTCGCGAGGGTAGGGCGCTGGTGTTGGCGTTGCCGATCACAGGACGGACTCATCAGATCCGCTTGCACTTGGCGCATGCCGGATGCCCGGTCGCCGGCGATATTCTCTACGGTCGTAAGGACTTCCACGGACTGGCGCTGAGGGCCTTCCGGTTAGAATACCCGGATCCGTTCCTGCGGAGGCCGACGCTCATCATCGCGCCGACAGAGGGGTTCTGCCGCCGCTATGGCTATGATCCTCTGCTGGTGCCGGAAGAATTTCGGAATCGCCCCCGTCGGCCCGTGAGCGCAGCAGAGTCTCCCGTGGAAAAATCAGGAGGCCCGGTCCGGGCTAAGGCTCACCCGCAGGGAAAGCCGGCCTCCGCTCCGAGTCAGCCGAACCGGGTGGTCAAAAAGCCGACTCAGCGACCCGCTGGTGAGCGACCGGCCGATGGGGCCGGAGGTCAGCACAGTGCCGCCCCGAAGCAGTAGGGCGTGGCTGAAGATCGGAGTGATTTCCTCGACGTGGTGGGTCACGAGCACCAGCGTCGGGGCGTTGGGCCGGCGTGAAAGACGGGTCAGAAATTCTAGGAACAGCTCCCGGGCCACAGGGTCCAACCCGGTGCACGGTTCATCGAGGATTAGGAGTCGGGCGTCCGACATCATGGCCCGCGCGATGAGCACCCGTTGACGTTCGCCCTGTGAAAGCACAGCCCAGGGGCGACGAGCCAAGTGGCCGATTTCCACCGACTCCATCAGTTCGCGCGCTTTCGCGGCGTCGGACCGCTTGGGGGTTCCCCAGTAATCGATGATCGCGTAGCGGCCGCTGACCACGGTGTCGAGGGCGGGCTCAGTGTCGTTCATCATCTGCCGCACCGACGAACTGACGATCCCCAGCTTCATCCGAAGCTCCCTCCAGTCGGCCTGGCCGTACTGTTCACCGAGCAGAGCGATGTCGCCGCGTGTGGGCATCAGGTAACCCGCCAGCGCCGACAACAAACTGGTCTTACCCGAGCCATTGCCTCCCAAGAGCGCCCAATGCTCGCCGGGCATCACCCGCCAAGACAGGTCGGTGAGGATGGGGACACGGTCGCGGAGAATGGTTAGGTTCGTGATGTCGAGGACCGGTGCGGAACTCATTGAACTCGAGAGCCTCGGGAATTGGCCTGCAAAAGGGAAGCAGCGGGGTGCCCCGAATGCTCCCCTGAATCCGGGGGATCATCGCCCAATGCCGGGAGCGGGTGAGGCTGATCTGATCCGGCGGAGCGCCCAGGCCGCGTGTTCGGCGATGAGGGGCTCGGGATCTTGGGCCGCCTGCGTCAAGGCCGGGATCGCTCGAGGGTCTCCGACATTGCCCAGGGCGACGCACACATTGCGTAGTAGCCCGCGCCGCTTGGTCCGCAGCAGGGGCGTGCCCGCGAAGCGCAATTTGAACGTCGCTTCGTCGAGGGACAGCAGTTCAAGCAAATCGGGTTGGGTCAGATCGGCTCGATGGTGTTCGCGCAAGATCGCTCCGGCGCGCGCAAAGCGGTTCCAAGGACAGGCGGCCAGGCAGTCGTCGCAGCCGAAGATGCGTGTGCCGATCGCGGGGCGCAGGTCTTCTGGAATGGAACCCCGATGCTCGATGGTGAGGTACGAAATACACCGCCGGGCATCTAGCGTGAAGGGCGCGGGCAGGGCCCCGGTCGGGCAGGCGCTCATGCAGCGGGTGCAGGATCCGCAGCGGTTGTGCTCGGGCGCATCGGGCTCCAGATCGGCCGTCGTCAGAATCTCCGCCAAGAGGAACCAATTGCCCAGACTCCGGGAGATCAGGTTGGTGTGCTTTCCGACAAAGCCGATGCCCGCGCGTTGGGCCAGATCGCGCTCCAGGATGGGCCCGGTGTCGACGTACCACAGCGAGCGCTGCGTCACGCGGGCCTCGGTGTCGAGAAACTCCGTCAGGGCTCGCAAGGGTTCTTTGAGCAGATCGTGGTAGTCGGGATGCTGCGCGTAGCGGGCGACGACCCCGGACAGAGAGGGATACAAAGGACCGGCCATCTCGGGGTCGGGATTGACACCGGCCGGGCCGCTGGGCGCCCGGTTTAAGCCCACAACCTCGGAGCCCGCGGGCCCCGAAACCTCCTGCTCGGCCGGCCGATGATAGCTAATCGCCAAAGTGACCACGCTGCGAATCCCGGGCAGGACCCGCGAAAGATCCGCCCGCTTCTCCGGAGCCTTGGCTAGCCAGGCCATTTCGGCATGACGCCCCTCGTCCAACGCCCGCTCGAAGTCCGGGGCGGAGGCCGGTGGTTCGGCCGAGGTCACCCGGCAGGCGTCGAAGCCGAGCTCAATGGCCTTCTGTACGAGGGCGGCCTTGAGCTCGGCCTTGGGCGTGGCCCCTGAGCTCATCGACCCAGCATGCGGCGCAGCACGTTGTGGGTGATTTGCTGCACTCGGGGATCGGGCCCCTTGGGCTCGGTGTACACCTTGGGGTGCAGGTAGCCCGGCGGCTCGGCGAGGCCGTCGGCCCACCAGCAAGTGGCGGCGTTGAAGACGATATTCGTCTTGGGTCCCGGATACGTCGTGGCGGTGTAAACGCCGCCGTTGGGCTTGCCTGGGGCGTCTTGCGTGGGGCCCGTGGCCACGATTTCGAGGCCCTTAATTAGCGCCGGATCTCCGTGCCATTCCCAGCCGATGAGTCCGGGGATGCGATCACCCTCCTTCATGCGGGTGTCCCGGTAAATCCAATGGTCGGGCCGCGTGCAAATCCAGTCGGCCCCACCGGTGACCGGCCCGGTGCTGTGGGCGCCGACCAATTCATTGGCGTAGGGCCGTTCGTGCTTGAGCGAACTCATGGACACGAACTCACGGGTGCCTCCCGGCGGGCCGTACACACCCACCCGCTCAAAGGACCGCAGCTTGGGGTCGCCCTCGAGGATGCGTCCGCAGACGGCGTTGCCCGAAAAGAAGCCCACGCTGACGCCAGCCAGAATCGCCGCCTCGACATTGCGGTACATCTGGATCGTCCAGTACTCGTCGTGTCCGACGCTCAAGAGGCCATCGGTGCGCAACAGACCCGCGCGGTCGAAATGCGTGTCGGCATTCGAGATGTAGCTCACGTCATAGCCGTGGGCTTCGAGCCAGTACACGAAGGGGTATTCCCACAGGAAGAACTCGCCTGAA
>SXXZ01000378.1 GCA_005789375.1 Verrucomicrobiales bacterium
GAGTGCATGTCGGTGATGATCAAATCCATCAGGCCGTCGCGGTTGTGGTCGAAGAACTTCACGCCCATCGAACCCCACGGCGTCTTGCGAAAGAACGCCGCCGTCCGGTCTTCAAAGCGGCTGCCCTGACGATTCACATAATAGCGGTCTTCGCCCGACATGCTCAGCACGTACAGTTCCGGAAATCCGTCTCCATCCAGATCGCAAAAGGTGGCATCGCCGCTCCAGCCCCGATGGATTAATCCTGTCGTCTGCGCAGCATTCTCAAAACGTCCATCACCCCGATTGTGGAAGAGCAGGCTCGCCTCGCTGCGCTCCGGAAACTGCCAGCCCTGGAATGCATCCGAACGACCCACATATTCCCCGGAGCGCCCCTTCTCATTCCGCGTGTACACCCCAACATTGCAGACGAAGAGATCCAGCTTCCCATCCCGATCGTAGTCGAAGAACACCGCTCCCGACCCGTGCCCCGGTTTATTCGGCGACACCCCCGCCTCCGACGTGATGTCGCGGAACCGACCCCCGCCCTCATTGTGAAACAACGCCAACCCTTGGCGTACCGTCGTCACGAGCAAATCCGGTCGCCCGTCGTTATCGATGTCCGCGAACGAAGCCCCCACGCTCACCTTGCCCGCCATCGCCACCCCGGCCTGCGCCGTCATGTTCTCAAAGCGACCCCCGCCCACATTGCGCCACAGCTGGTTGCCCCCCCGCTGATTCGCAAAGAATAAATCCGGCCGGCCGTCCCCATCCACATCCGCCGCCGCTATGGCCGTACCGTGATCATAATGAACCGCCTTATAGTCCCGAGCCCCATCATCCACCGGCACCTGTCGAAACGTAATCCCGCTCTCCGCTGCCTGATCTTTGAACTGAAACCCATGGAACACCTTCCAAGACGCCGCAGCGCTCCGCTGGCGTTCACCGTTCGCCTTCAACCCCAAGCCCACGGAATTTTGCAGCGCCGCATCTGGAACCTGAACCATTGAATCGGCGGCCCCGGCAGCAGCCATCAAAGACAAGACACCGACACACGGAAACCAGTTGGAGAAGGTCATGGCGAAGTGGATTTCTGGCATCAGCATACACACCCCAATCCCGACTCTGCAAAAGCTCTTTACCCCTCGCCCCCCAAGACAACCCAGCTGCAGCGGGATAGGGCCGGAGCGAGCATTGGATCGAAGCACCCCATTCCCACAGCGCGGCAGCGCGATAGCCCCTCCTCCCGTACGATCCCTGCGAGCGCAGGCCCTGTCCCGCGGAGCCACCTCCAAGAAAAAACGCACCACCTAAAGTCCCATTCCCAACCCGTTCCTCAAAAGCTCTTTACCCCTCACCCACCTCCAAGACAACCCGAGCCACACAGCCACCCAAGAAGCACGAAACCGTGTTGAGACTTCCCAAGCCCGCCCCAGACTGTTTGATTGGACGCCTCTCTCCCCAAATGCGCATGAAACCGTTCCTGTGGATCCTGGCCTGCGGAGCCCTTTGGGCGCGATGGAGCCTCGGCGCGGAAAACCCGCCCCCCGCTCCATCCCTGCGCACCAACGACATCATCGCCCTCATCGGCGGCGGCTCCGCCGAATCCCGGGCCCGAAGTGCTCATTGGGAAACACTGCTCATCGCAGCCCACCCCGGCCACCACCTGCGAATCCTCAACCTCGCCCGCGAAGGCGACACCGTTTTCAGCCAACTTCGCGAAGTCAATTATCCCAGCCCCCTTCAACAAGTGGCCACCGCCAAGGCCACCGTCTGTATTCTCGATTTCGGTCAAGGCGAAGCCTACGAAGGACTCCAACACCTCGAACACTTCGCAGAACGCCTCAACCAATGGGTCCTCGACTGCCAAGCCCTGGGAACCCGCGTCCTCCTCGTCACTCCCATTCCCGTCACCCGCAGCAATACACCCCCGATCGAAGCCTACGCCCAACGCATCCGAGACATCGCCCGACGCCAAAACCTGCCCATTATCGATGTCTTCGAAGCCGCCCAATCCCAGAAGAGCCTTTCCATCGACGGACGCAAACTCACCGAATCAGGACAAGCCCACGTGGCGGCCAACGCCCTCAAGCCCTGGCTTCACGGACTCGTTATCCCTCAAACCGATCCGACCGGCCGATTCCCGGAACCCTCGTGGGAAGCACTGCGACAGTCCGTCATCGCACGCAACGCACTGTGGAAAGCCTACAGCCGGCCCACCAACTGGGCCTTTCTGGCGGGCGACCGCACCGAGCAACTCAGCAGCCGCGACCATCTCGACCCCAAGATCCGCTGGTTCCCCAAAGAAATGGAACAATTCGTCCCGCTCCTTCAGGCAGCAGACCAGAAGACCGACACCCTCGCCGCCCTCCTGACCCGCTTTACCCCACTCGAGACCGCCCGTTGATCCGCCATGACTGCTCACCGAATGCACCCCGTCCCCTCCCGAGCACTCCTTCAGGCGGTGGCCTTCTCGGCCCTCTGCCTGTCCGGCACCCTCCTGGCCACCCAGACACCCGCCGAAGAACTCGCTTCACTGAACGTGGCCGACGGCTACTCCATTAGCCTCTTTGCCAGCGAAGCTGACGGCGTGGTCAAACCCACCCAAATCCGCTTCGACGGCGATGGTAGACTCTGGGTCACCACCACCACCAGTTATCCTCAGATTCGCCCCGGCGAGGCCCCGCGCGATCGCATCGTCGTACTCGAAGACACCGATCACGACGGACGGGCCGATCGCACCACCGTGTTCGATGACCAACTCCACATGCCCCTCGGGCTCGAGCTCGGCGACGGTGGCGTTTACGTGGGAGCGGCCGACCAACTGCTCTTCCTCAAGGACACCGACGGCGATGGCAAGGCCGACGTGCGACGCGTGATCTTCAGCGGATTCGGAACCGGCGACACCCACCAGACCCTGAACTCCTTCACCTGGGGCCCCGCCGGAGAACTCATGATGAGCCAGGGCCTCCACGCCATCAGCCGCATCGAAACCCCCTGGGGCAACGAGACGCTGCATCAGGCCGGCCTCTGGCGATTCTGGCCACGGCGCATGCGGCTCGACGCCTTTTGGGACGGAGCCATGGGCGCGCACAATCCCTTCGGCACTACCTTCGACCGCGCCGGCCAACCCTTCGTCTTCGCCGGCAATGGCCACGGCATCGCCCACCTCACGCAGGCGATGATCCGCACCGAGCACTTCGAGGCTCATCCACCTTTGTGGAATCAAGGCCGCAAGTTTGGAGGAGCCGACATCGCCGACAACAGTCACTGGCTCCCCGAGCACCGCGGAGAGTTTGTGGCGGGCGGGTATCTTCATAACAGCGTCGAGCGATTCCGCCTTACCCCGCGGGGAGCGACTTTCCAAGTGGACCGACTGCCACCCCTGGTTGAATCGACCAACACCGCCTTCCGTGTGGTCGATGTGCGCTTTGGCCCCGATGGCGCCCTGTACCTCTGCGACTGGTTCAACTCCCTGATCGGCCACTACCAGACGAGCTTCCGACATCCCGACCGCGACAAGACCCGCGGACGCATTTGGCGTGTGTCCGCCAAAGGGCGGCCGGCCCTGCGTGCCCCTGCCCTTGAGACCGCTCCTCTGCCCGCTCTCTTCGACACACTGCTCTCTCCCGAACGCTGGAACCGGCAACTCGCGGGCCGCGTCCTCAACGATCGACCGACCGAACCCGTGGTCGCCGGCTTCCAGAATTGGGCGCAAGCAGCCCCGTCCGAAGAGGCTCGTCTCGATCGAATATACGAAGGCATCGGTGTCCTCGCCTCGCACGAGGTTCCCCATGCAGAATTCATC
>SXXZ01000379.1 GCA_005789375.1 Verrucomicrobiales bacterium
AGGGGATCAATCGCTCGTCGGCAGGATTGATGCGCATAATGCTCGGGATCCATTTTACCAGAACTGCGCCCTGGGCTGCACAGGCATCCATGCGTGCCAAGGCGTCTTGCCGATACGGGTTGATGGAAGCGCCGAAGAGCAGTTGAGGGTACCGGGCGACTTCGCGGGCCAAGAACTCATTCGGGACGTAGACCTCTGTCGATCCTAGATCCAATTGCCCGTGTTCATCGACCACGCCATCCATAGCCAGGACCACGGCCTGATGGATCGATGTGCTTTGGGCTACTTGTGCGGCGATTTGCCCCACCAGCCATGCGTCCCCGTTCTGGGAGAGCGTCTGTCGCGTGGCCCCGAATGCCTTCAGGTAGGTGCTAAATTTCCAGCTGTTCTCTAGGTCTTTGGAAATGCGACACCCACTGCCACCGGCGCCGATGCCTGCTGTGTGAGCGTGGAGATCGATCAACCGTGCTGCCGGCAGAGGAGCCGTGGGACGGTAGGGTCGATGTGCCGTTAGCACACAGGATAGGGACAAAACCGAAGCCAGTACCGTCACGAGGCTTAAGACCCACCAGCGCCCCCAACGTTTGCGGCCGATTCTGTTAGTGAAGTCTTTGAGGGAAGCCTGATCCGGTTGAAGCGGGGTTCTTCGGAACAGGGACATTCGAGGGGCTTTTAATAGACCTGGTTTGAACCAACGCTCGTTCATGACGCCAACACTGCTCGTCGATGAACGCACCCCGTGAATCGAAAGTTTCGCTGGCAGAGATCGGGAAAACCGATGTTTGCGCTGCGCCGGGTTGTAATTGCCCGGATGTGAATCGCACCGGCGACCGGAGCGGGGCCGGGTCTATGGCCGAGGCTTGCGCCCATAGCCCCAGATGAGCCAGGCACCGACTCCGATCATCAGCGTGAGCCACCAGAGGTAGCGCAATTCACGGGCGGCCATCTCAGCGAGGCGGGCGGCCCGCGGAAAGAACCAGATGAGCATTAGCCCCACAGCGGCCAAGCACAGGGCTTGAATGGCGGCACGGCGGCGGGAGGTCACGGTGTCGCTGGGGTTTCTGCGGGGCTGAGTGGCAACAGAAGGCCGGCCGCGTTGTGTTCGGACGGTGGGGGGATGACCATCGGTGAGCGCCCATTCCAACGTTCCACAATCTTCCAGCGCAGGAACGACGGGCTGAGCCGAAGGGCGTCACCGCGCACCCGGATGGCCTCGGCCTCGCCCCTGGCGCTGATGACGGCCGTTTCGGCCTCGATCTGCGTCTGGACTTGGGTGAAGCGGGCCTGGTTGGCCTGCTGTTCAGCCACCATCTTGGCTTCGATGGCTTTTCCCAACTCCGGCGACAGGTCGATGTCTCGCAGGACGATATCCTCGACCACCAACAGGGATCCGATTTTCTGGGTGGCCAGATTTAGGGCCTTTTTCTTGATCTCCCCGCGGCTCTTGACGATTTGCTCAGCCGACAGCGATGCAGTGACCTCCTTGATGGCTTCCTGCACGCGCGGAGCGATGAGGCTGTCGAAGGGGTCTCCGGCAAATTCACGGTAGATGGGAACGACCGAAGACTCGGGGATGCGGAAGAGCACCCGGAGGTCGATCTTCACTTGTTGCAGGTCGGATGAGAAACAGTCGGCCGTCACCGATCGGGTGCGCTGACGGACATTCACCCGCACGATGCTGGTGATGAATGGGGTCTTGAAGCCGAAGCCCTCGGGCAAGAACCCGTCTTGGGTTTTTCCGAGAGTTACCTTGAGCCCACGGGTACCGGGATCAATGACATACGAGGCGGCGTTGAGGATGATCAGAGCGGCAAAGAACGTGAAGCCGGCAGTGATCCAACGAGAGGCGGTTTGAGGGCTCATGGCGTCAGCGCTTGATGGAACGAGTGGCCGGGGTGGCAGACGGGGTGGGTGAAGCGGGGCGCGAACCGGACGCGGGGGCTTCGGTCTTTTGTCCTTTGAGACGATCCAAGTCTTGGAAATTTAAGAGCACCTGATCCTTCCCTCCGATCACCAGCGGTGCGATGCCATCCCAGCGTTCAACAATTTGGAGATCCACGAAGGCCGGGTTTTTCTTGAGGGCCTCTCCACGGATGACAATCGATTCGGCCTCACCCTTGGCGCGGATCACTGCGGTATCGGCCTCGATTTGCACCCGCTGCTGGAAGTACTTGGATTTCGAAGCCTCCTGCTCTTGAACCATCTTGGCCTCAATGGCGTGTTCTAGTTCGCGGGTGAGGGCGATGTTCTGAATGACGATGTCTTCCAAGACGATCAGCGGCCCAATCTTGCGACGGGCGATCTCTAGCGAGCGGGTTTTGATTTGTTCCCGATTCTTGACGATTTGTTCGGCGCTCTGGAGTGCGGCCACTTCTTTAAGGGCCTCTTGAACCCTCGGTGCCACTAGGCTTTCGAAGGGATCTCCATCGTAGTCTTGGAAAATCTTGACCACAGAGTTCTCGGGAATTCGGTACAGCAGGCGCAGGTCGACCCGGATTTGCTGGAGGTCGGAGGAGTAGCATTCGGCCAACTCTTCGGCGGTTTGTTGTCGCACCGAGATTGGAACGATTTCAGTGACGAAGGGGGGCTTCATTCCGAAGCCCTCCGGTTTGAAGGCCGGTGAAACTTGGCCCAAGGTCACTTCAATTCCCCGGTATCCGGGTTTGACCACGAACGTTCCGGAGGACGCCATGATGAAGGCGCTGAAGAGCAGGAGTCCGACTCCGATGACGCGCGCAATGCCTTGGTTACTCATGTTCGTTGTGTAGGCAAGGTGGCGGGTATTGCCTGCTGTGGCAACGGGTCGTTCTCGGGGTTGCTAGCGGAATGGATGGAGGCGATGTCGGTCCTGGTGATTCTCGTCGAAAGCGGGGTTCCTCAGGGCATGACTCGGGGAACGTCCCTGAGCGAACGGATCGTCAACGGACGAAGCGCGGTTGAGCTCAGTCGTGGATCTTCACGTGCTTCATCGCCTCGGCATAGGGAACGTCATTCAGGAGCAGGTCTTTGAGTGCAGGCGAACCGCGCTGAGGGATGGCCACCTCGGCTGTCAGCGTTCCATGTGGGTTTCCGGTGCCTTCACGGACGTAGAAGCGTTCCAAGCCGTAGGTGACTGCGGTGTTCCCCGGACTCAGGCTGGAAGAAGCGGTGCCTCGCAGGATGATTTGTCCAGGTTCGCCATCCAGTGCGCCTGCGCTGGCCCGAACGGCTTGGTGGGTTCCATCCCTCAGCTCCAAGACGACGGACACAGGGGTTCCGGGAGTCAGGGCTTGCGTCAAAGGCGGGTCGAACAGCGCGTCGCTCAACTGACTGAAATCGTAGCGCAGCACCAGATAATCGCCGCGCAAGAGATCCCGCGGATCTACGGGATATGCCCGAAGGTGTGCCAGCGTCCCCTGATGATGTTTGAATTCCTGGGATCCGATCGTGCCCGCGATCCAAAGGATTTGAAGCGCGACGACCGCAATGAGTAGACGGTTTTTCATGGTAGCTCTCGGTTTGGGTTCAGGCCGGGATGACGGTGGTGAACTCGCTGATCCGGGTGATGAGTCGCCGCCGTTGGCGTTCCAGAACCACCGCCAATCCCACCAGCAGAATGCCGGCGGTTAGAAACATGAGGCCGGTGTTCTCTTGCGATCCGAAGAGCTGGACGTAAGCCGTCATGGTCAAAAGACCCATGAACATCATGGATTGATTGACCCTCCAAGGTTGGTGACGGCGGAGTCCGAGGCGGATCTGGAGGATGCTGAGTCCGAAGAGCACGGGTAGGGTGATCCAGTGAGGACCCGGTTGGGTGGCTGGAAAACTCCAATCGGGCGTCACATTGGGCACGACGGGGACCAACCAGGCCAAGGCCATCAGTCCGCCGTGGAGGATCCATCCGTCCGAAGCCTCGGACACCGAGGTGGGTGCGTCGGTTCTGCGATTCATTTCCGTCAAAGACAAGAGGCCTACCAATAAGGATAGGACGATGGCGAAGGCAGGGCCTCCTGATGCATCGGAATGTCCGTGATAGAAGAAACCCAGAGTCATGGGATACGAAGCCATTAGGCAAACCAGGCTGCCCATTCGCTGAGTGATCGAAGCAAACTCCGGATAAGCGGATCGATCGAGGCAGCGTCCCCAAATCGACAAGACAACGCCTACAAACAGGGCATTGGAGAAGAGTTGTCGAACGTTGTTGGAGTGGATCCAGCTGTCGGTTTGGCTCATTTCAAGTCCCAGCCAAACTATCAAAATGATCAATGAAAGCAGGTGATGGACGCGGGATCGAAGAATCCATGCCAGCGGCGTGACTCCCAAGCCCCATAACAAGATTGCCGAAGGAGGACGTGAACTCAGGTGGTACACTTGCCCGACTAAAGCAATGTTCCCGAGGAAGAGCAGTGAGCCCAGAAGATGGGCTGCTTCGGCGGTTTGCGGGTACTTTCCTTGGCGTCCGAGTTGAACTCCCAACACATGACTGCCGGCCAGCAGGGCGATTCCTGTGATGAGTTTCAGGCCACTTGGAATCGAATCCCAATGACTGGCGATGACTAGGATGCAGCCAGATCCGATGAGGATGGCCCCGATCAAACCCACCAGTGTCATGAATCGATTGCCGGTCGATTCCAGTTGGTAGTGCTGAAGGATGGTTTCCGCCTGATCGGGACGAATGAAACCTGCCTCTCGGAGACGTTGGATATCGGTCGCTTTCATGCTCCGAACCCTGACTGCCGATCACCTCACTGCGTGAATCGATTGTTTCGTACGGCGCATCAGAAAAAACGATGTCCTAGCATCCTAGGTGCTGCCGTTTATGGGAGCTGAAGTCTTTCTCAACGGAAGAACTCCGCCAATTCCTTCGGAGGTTGCCTGCTCGCGGGGCGGGTGAATCGTTGGCCGAAGGGCATGGTTCCTTCCGAGAAGCCGCCGTGGCTCAAGAAAAACTGACCGGCTTCAACGCCCATAAAGCGATCCAATCGGTCGCTCTTGCCCGTGGGGTCGTGGCTGAAACTGGCCTCGGTGATCTCGAGCCATTCGCCACTGGGAGTCCGTATCCACTGGCGGCCGTACAGGGCTTTTCGGGGCAGGTGACCCGTACCGCCCGAAAAGTTCTCGCTGAAGCTGTGAGGACCGCGCAGCCATCCGCCCTCGCGTGGGGCTTTCCACGAAGAGATCAGCATCCAGCGATGGCTGTCGGGATGGAAGTAATGCCCCGAATAGATCGTGAATGTTTCGTTAGTGGGCTGAGCGGTGACCAGGAAGCGTTGAGTTTCACCGGTCTTCCACGAGTACTTCAGGTGGCTGTGGCCGCCGGTTCCCTCATTGCCGAAGTCGCCCGAGTAAACACCGTCGCCCTTGCCCTGAAGTTGGACCCGCTGTTCGGCGGAGACCTTGTTCCGATCGATGGCTTCGTTGCCGCTGTCCCAGACCGAGAAAATGATGCGCCGTTCAGAGGGGCTGTTGACCTGCATGCCGAAATATCCCCGGTGCCAGCCGCAGGCCATGTAGAAGGTGGTCACCGGTTCTTCAATCGCGGTGACTTCGCAATAAAAGGCGGCGATGGCGTTGGTCGGAGCCTTGTAACTGAGGTGGACCGAAGCCGCGTTGCGCCGCTCCTTGAGATTGAAGTGGGCCCCTTCGATGGCGGGACCCTCTAGGACAAGAGCCTCAAGCTGCCCGGCGTCTTGGCCCTTTGGATTGAGGGATTCGAGCCGGAAATCCTGATAACCGGGGCGTTCGATGGTGAAGGTCCCGAAGTCGGCGGTCACCGGTTCCGGATTCGAGTTTCCTCGGACCGTCACTTCCCGAAATCCCCCGGCCACGGTCAAGCGTAGCTTGGTTTTCATTCCGTCGGGTAAGCGCAAGCGGAGTCGTGCCTGGAAACGCCCCGGCACCGCTAAACGCCCATACCAATGGACTGATTGACTGGGATCAGTCCACCCGCGCACCCCGGCCCGCTCGGTAACCCGGGGTGAATCTGTGTTGGGCAGGGTGTAGGCCGTGAAGGCAGGTACGGTGCACTCCGCGCCATGGGCCGCTTGAAAAGTCGGTAGGGTGATCGACAGCAAGACAGCCAAGACGCGCGACAGGGTCCGGATCGACATGCGCTGAGGATTCCCTCGCCTCGCCTGGAAGGGAACGCTGGAAAACGCTCAGGCCGTAATTTCAATGGGCCATCATCTCGTTCCGGTGGAGGAAAACCCTGCTCAAAGTTTGAGTCGGATCTGGGCGACCTTGGCCTGCAACTCGGGCCCGATGTCGTCTTGGAACATGTAGGAATCGCGGGCTCCGCCGGTGTTCCAACTATGAAGGAACAACAATTTCTGGACCTGCACCCAACGGGCCGCGCCGTCGAGTGTTAAGTGATTGCTGCCGATGGGCTTTTTCCCGAGACCCTGGTGCGGCGGCATGCCCTTGAATGCCGAATCACGACCGCCTCCCCATTTGCCGTCCACCTTCATCACCGCATCGGCCGCCAAGACCCATCCCGGTTCGGAGGTCGCCGTCTTTACGGGGCTCCTCGAATCGAAAATGCCCGCCGGATTGCTCCACTTGTCGATGCCCCCGTAGTACTGGTAGCCAATGTTGAATTGCCTGTATTCCGGCTCATAGGTCGGGAAATCGGGCCGATTGGGGCAGGTCCACATCTTGGCCACGGTTGAATTGGTGTCCACGGGCAGTCCCAGTTGGCGCGCCGATCCTGCCTCGGGCTCGTTGATGGAGATCTGGACCCAGTTGCCGCCGTCAAAGCGCGCCTTGAGCAGCACGTCCTTATTGTCGTTGGCGTAGAGCGTCATGCCGATCCCGATTTGGCGGAGATTGCTAAGGCAACGTGCGCGCTTGCCCTGTTCTTTGGCCCGTGCCAAAGCCGGCAACAGCATGCTGGCGAGGATGGCGATGATCGCGATCACCACTAGCAGCTCGATGAGCGTGAAGCCGCCCGGGCGGGTTCGGCGAGGGTAGGACCGAAGGTTCATTCTCATGGGGATGCTTGAGGTTGTTTCGCGTCAATCCGACGAGCGCAAGATCTTTCGGCCGTATGCCCAACCTCTGGGTCCTGCCAATGGTCATTTATGGGTGGAGATGGATTGAAGGTTTGCCAATGAGCAGCAGGGCGGAATAACTGAGTCATGCAACGCCACTGGGCGGTCTGGGGAGGAATTCTTGGGGTTGCTGTCTGGGGTGGTTGGAACCAGAGGGAGGCGCGCCGGCTTCGCAGTCAAATCGAGGAATTGCAGTCGGAACCGACCGTGGAGGCGCCGGTGCCGACGGCGCCTCTCGGCGGTGAAAATCTCGGAGCCCAAACTGCATCGGAACTGACCGCGATCCGCAGCGAGATCG
>SXXZ01000054.1 GCA_005789375.1 Verrucomicrobiales bacterium
ACTCGCCTGATAACCGCGCTGAAAGCGAGTGAGGTCGGCCATTTCTTCATCAATGGAAACACCGCTGACCGAATCCCTCTGTCCCTTCAGCAAATCGGCAACCACTTTTTGGTCGGCCAACTGCTGGTTGACGGAGGAAAGCTCTTCACCCAACCGCCCGACGATGCGGTTGTAGGCATTGCCCAAAGTTTGGCCATCCAGTGCTGCTATTGGCCGGTTTCCTAACTGCGAGAGAGCCTGGGCCACCCGATTGTCGCCCCGTGCGATGGCGCTGCCGGAAACCTGCAGGGAGTTCGGATTATCCAACAGGTCTTGGTTAACACGAATATCTGCTGCGGAAGAACCCAAGAAGAAGGCCCGGCCGGTAGTACCATCGAGGGCGAAGCCGGAGGTATGCACGGCATTGACTTCGTCGATCAAGTTCTTGGCCAGGTCATTAATGCTGCTGCGCAAGTCTTTCAAACCGCCGTCACGGGCATCCAAGGTTCCGTGCACGCGACCCGAGGTAATAGCCAACACATCGGTGGTGCCGGAAGCGCGGATCATCCGCTGGCCGTCGGTATTGGTAAACGTCTCCAGAGTCTTTGCCCGGATATCGCTGGTGACCAATGAAACACCACCCACCACGATCCCCACAGAGCCGTCGGACGACTCGAACGAATCGAATCCAATCACTCCGGAAAGCGATTCCATCTTGGCTTGCCGTTGATCCCGCAGGTCGTTGGCCGAACCGCCCGAAACGGCCTCGGTCCGCGAAATCTGCCCATTCAGACGCGCGATGTCGGACAAGAGCGCATTGGCCGACTTGAGGTCGGTGTTGAGGGATTCGTCCAACTGAGTGCTCAGGGCGGATAAACGATTGTCGAGCGCCGGGAACTGGGCCGCCAGGGACGCTGCCCGACGTAGGGTAATTTCGCGCTCGGGAAGAGAAGTTGGCTGGGCGGCTAGGGACGCGAAGTTGTTAAAGAAATCGGTCAAACCCGCAGCCAACTGCTGGCCGCCTCCCACTCCGTCGGCCGCCGAGGTGCCTCCGGCGCCGCTATTGCCCCGATCAATGCTTTGTCCAAGCAGCGACTGTACTGTTTTCAAGGCGTTCTGCTGGGCCTCCAAAGAGCCACTCACCCCACCCTCGGTGATGACTTGCCTGTCCAGGATTTGGTCACGGATCTGACGGATAGCCACCACCTCCGCTCCAGAACCCACTGGATCAGTGAGGCCGTCGCTGGAGGCGGTCGATTGAATGGAGACCCGTTGCCGGGCGTAGGCCGCGTTGTTGACGTTGGCCAAATTGTGGCCGGCCACCTCGACGCCCTGCCGTTGAGCAGCCAAGGCCCGAGTTCCCAGACGCAATGTTCCCAAGAGTCCCAACATACAACGTGCTCCAAAAAGGTTTATCCGACCGCTTCGTACATTCGCCGCGCTGGAGCGCGAGAACCCAACAAGGCTCCATCGCCGGAGTAGGTACTACCTCCCTTGGCGGCAAACAAACTGCCCATGAGCCGCTGCATGAGTTCCACAGTCCGCGAGAGCAGCAAGTGGTTCTGACGGGAGCGGGCCCGGACGCGGGTCAGTAACTCGTTGTTTTCCTCTACCAACGCACGAATCAGAGGACGGTAGTCCTCGGGCAGCAGCGGTAGGAGGTGATCGAACGACGCATCGGCCGGAGCTCCAAGGGAGCGGGCCAAGTGGGCCCGGCACAATTCGCGTTCACGACGGGCCTCCTCGATGAGAGCGGCCTGACTTTCGATGGCGGCAGAGCCGTCCAGCACGCCTTCGGCATCTCGCCGAAAGACTGTTTCCTGCTGCTGATCCAGACGGGCCAGCAGTTCACCATATTGCTGCAGCTCCATCCGCAGCGCTTCAATTAGATCCTTAATGGATGAATTCACGGGAGAGTTGTGGCGCCTGAGAAGGCCGCCTCGGGGGTTGAAATGGACACAGGGGAAGACTGACGAATCTGGAGTTCGAGACTTCGGGCGACGCCGAATGTCCCGGATTGGCTAATCTGGTCGGCCCAACGCTCGACCATCATATCTTGGTAAATACCACGAGACGACGAGGCCGGAAGAGCGCCGCCACCGAGGACCGGCTTTTGGGCCTCATTAAGCAGGTGCCGCACAAAGACGGCCTCAAACTGCTGGGTCATCTCGCGGGTCTTGTCTGCGGGAGCGGCCCCCGGAGGCCTGGAGCCCGAGTGGGCAAGGCCGGCCAGCGGAACGGAAGAAGGACTGGTTCCAATAGTGTTCATGGTTCAGCGCAAGATGAGTTCGGCCTGAAGTGCTCCGGCCTGCTTCATGGAGCCGAAGATGGCCATCATGTCGCGCGGAGTGACGCCGATGGCGTTAAGGCCGGCCGCCACTTTTTCGACGGTGGGCAGGTCGGCAATGGTCATCAGCGTGCCCTTGCGTTCATTGACGCTGGCGTCGGCCCGCTGTGTAACGGCCGTCTCGCCCGTCTGGCTCAGCGCGTTGGGTTGCGAGACATCGAAGCTGTTGGCGATGGTAATGGTCAGATCCCCGTGGGAGACCGCGCAGCTGGAGATCTTCACCTTCGATGTGGCCACGATCGTTCCGGTCCGCTCGTTGATGACAATGCGGGCGGTGGTGTCCGGGGACATCTCGATGTCTTCCAGACGGGCCACGAAATCGACAGAGGCCTGATCCAGCCCTTCAGGCATACGAACCTTGACCGAAGTAGGGTCGATGGCTCGGGCCGAGTTGGTGAACCGCTCATTGATCGCCATGGCTAATCGGGCTGCAGACGTGAAGTCCGGCTCGCGCAGCAGCAGCTCAATTTCCTGGTTCTCCACGATGCGGGTCGGGATCTCCCGCTCGACCAGGCCACCCCCGGTAATCGTCGCCACGGTGGGGTGATTCTTCTGAACGCTGGACGAAGCATTGCCACCGATGAAACCGCCCACGGCCAGAGCACCCTGGGCCACGGCGTAGATTTGTCCGTCGGCCGCGTAGAGTGGGGTTTGCACTAAGACGCCCCCTTGCAAACTGCGCGCATCGCCCATGGCAGACACGGTGACATCCAGACGTTGACCGTTCTTCGAGAAGGCCTTGATGTCGGCCGTCACCATGACCACAGCCACGTTCTTGGCGATGAGCGTCTGAGCCGGCACCTGGACGCCGAAGCGCTGGAGCAAGTTGGCGAAGCTGCGAAGCGTATAAATGGGGTTTTTGTCGCCGTCTCCGTTGAGGCCCACCACGATCCCGTAACCCACGAGCTGGTTGTCGCGCGCCCCGGCAACCATAACTAGGTCTTTGACCCGGGTGCCCAGGGCCAGCGCCTGTGAGCAGCACAGAATGCTCAATAGTGCGAAGATCCGGGACCCGCGATCTAACGCAGTCCAACAAGATGAAAAACGTTGGGGGCGCATGGTCAGAAAGGAGTAATTTTGTCGAAAGCGCGGGTGAACCAACCGCGGCGTTGGCTGTCGGAGACCACGCCCTTGGAGACAAACTTGATGGTGGCATCAGCGACGTTGTGGCTGAGGACTGTGTTACCAGGCTGGATGTCTTCTTGACGGACCAATCCTCGCAGCACGGCCTGCTGCTCCTCGCCACCCACCAGAGTCATGCGGCGGCCCTCGAGAATCATGTGCCCATTGGGCAGCACCTCGGTCACTCGGACGGCAATCCGAGCGGTGATGCGCTCGGAGTTGTTTATTGTACCGCCTCCTTCGAAGCTTTTGTCGGACTTCATGTCCA
Source organism: Verrucomicrobiales bacterium (assembly GCA_005789375.1). The sequence goes on from SXXZ01000054.1 coordinate 3,717, forward strand.
TGGACGGATACTTGCCGCCACGGGTCAGAAATCCGTCTTGGCCCGCGCCGAACAGGAAGCTCGAGATGCTCGCACTAATGCCCGTCTTTTTGGCGGTTTTAGTGTTGTTCTGCTTGGCCGATTCGTTGGTCTCTTCGACCACGATGGTGAGGATGTCGCCGACATTACGGGCACGATTGTCGGCCAAGAGCAGACGAGCAGAGGACTCGATCCACAAAGACCCGTTGGCGGCCAACACAGGCACCGAAATTACGGTCATAACGGCCATCACTGCGATCGCTTGGATCGCGAAGAGCGGGCGTCGGAATTGGGAAAACTCATTCATGGGGATCGTGGATTTCTGGACCGGCTTCACAGGGGAATTAGGACAGAGTCCTCACCTTGAACGACCCCTCGGAACTCCCGTTTTGAGAGGGGATTGCGCACCCGAATGCTCTGCCCGGGATACCCGTCCTCCATGGCCTCGACCTTGGTGGTGATTTCCAGTGTTCCGGCCTGGATCCGGGCATCGACCCGTCGCCCCCGGAAAACCACCGTCTTGAGGCGGAGGCTTCGATCAGAAAGGGCCTGACCTGGAGCCAGGCTCTCGGCCAGTTCGTAGTTCTGAACCGCTGTGGGCAAAGCCTTAAGGATTCCCCGAGACACCAAGACATCGCGACGCTCGAGCATGGTTTCGACCTCGACGAGAGGTTGCCCACGCCGAAGGGCCGCAGCAGCCACCGGCACTTCGCACCAGTGACGGACCTGGATGGGTTGGAACCAAGAACCGACCGCGTCGCCCCCAACCAGCCCCTCGACCTTTAAAGAGATCAGCGACTGGAGGCCCGCGGTGGGTAGATCGAGAAGGCGTATGTCCAGGGATTCGTCGGGGATGGAGACCGAGCGCCAAGGGCGAGAAAGGCGGACCTCGATTTCGCCGCCGTTGCGGGCAAATCGGCGCTGAAGTTCTTGAGTGATCCGATCGCGAACTTCGACCTCACCCAAATCTCGCATCGCCCGGGAAACCCTGGCCGATTCTGGACCCGTCCAACGAACTAACGAAAGATCGACCCCCGCGATACGCAACGCCTCGACAACAGAAGTCCGGGAAAGCTGAGACCAGGCGCCAACCTGCGGAGCCGGGGCCACACGGACACGCGGCAGGGCCGGAACTCCCTGAATGAGATCTGTGGAGAAGACGCCTTCGGAACGGACCATCGCCCCGGCGGCGAAGACCGCGACGAGCGGCTCGGAGGCCGCCAACGTCGGACCTGGGGCTTGAGCCGCAAGGGATGCCACCCCCAGCAACAGCTGGATTAAAAGAGAGAGAGAGAACTTCATCAGCGCTTGAGGTTATTAGCCTGACCCATCATTTCGTCGGCCGCTTGGACCGCCTTCGAGTTCACCTCGTAGGCACGCTGAGCGACGATCATACCGACCATTTCCTCGACAACCTTCACGTTGGACATTTCGAGGTAGTTTTGGGCGATACTGCCGAACCCATTCTGGGCTGCATTGCCCTGCTCGGCCTGCCCGGAGGCACCGGTCTCGCGGTACAAATTGCGCCCCAAACTCTGGAGCCCTGCCGGGTTAATGAAGCGGACCAGATTGACCTGAAAGGTCTGATTGCCCTGAGCGCCTTGGGTCGTGACGGTCCCGCCCGGTGAAATCGAGACGTCGGTTGTTCCTGCGGCCACCGCCTGGAACCCACCCAAGAGAGGCAGTCCATCGCTAGTAACCCAGTTGCCGGTGTTGCTGAGCTTCAACGCGCCGTCGCGGGTGAAGGCCCGACTGCCATCTGGCATCTGGACCTCGAAGAATCCATCCCCCTGAATGGCCACGTCGAACTTGTTGCCGGTATTGGTCAATTCACCGGTGGTGAAAACCTTGGCCGTGGCCACCAATTGGGAACCATGACCGATCTGGACTCCGGACGGCGCCAAATTGCCCGCACCCTGATCGGCTCCGGAAGGCCGCTCGTTCTGGTACAACAAGTCCTGGAACTCGGGCCGGGATTTCTTAAATCCCGTCGTGTTCACGTTGGCGAGGTTGTTCGAGATCACGTCGAGCTGCGTCTGCTGGGACTGCATTCCGGCGGCGGAGGAATAAAGGGCTCGGATCATAGAAGAGGGTTTTGGGAGCTGCTTAGTTTAATTGAATTTAGGCCTAGTGAATTCAGGCCTAGCTAGGTGCGCCCCCAAGGTCATTAATGACCCGTCCCATGCGGTCATCCTGCGTCTGGATGACCTTCTGGTTGGCCTCGAACATGCGCATGGCGTGGATCATGCCGACCATTTCAGCCACGGCAGAGGTGTTGGATCCTTCTAGCCCGCCGCCGCGCAGCATGGGATTGACGGCATCGGTCTTTTGCAGAGACGGATCGGTGGACTTCCAGATGCCGCCGCCCGCGGCGCTCAGCCGATTGGGAGCATTGAAGGCAACCACACGCAGCTTGCCACGGGATGCGGCCCCCTTGGAAACGGTGCCATCGGCCGCGATGGAGATCGGACCGGGGACGGTGTTATCCAACTGGACGGCTCCACCGTCGGAGAGAACTGGAAAACCCTGCGATGTCACCAACTGACCGGTCGGTCCGACGGAGAACTGTCCGCTACGGGTGTAGCCCAATTCGCCATTGGGCAACTGCACCTCGAAAAAACCGTTCCCCTCAATTGCGACATGGGTGGGAACCCCAGTAGCCTGAAACTCACCGGCCGAGAAAACCGTCGAACCTCGGGCATTGGGCAACTGGTAGCGCATGCCGCGGTCGATTTGGCTGCCGGCATCACCGGGCGGGACAAACCCCGAAGCCAGGCTAGAAAAGGAGACCTCCGTGCGTTTGAACCCGGGCACCGTCGCGGAGGCCAAGTTCTCGGAAATAGCCTCCTGCCAGCGGGCATTACCCGTCATCGCTGCAGCGGCTTGATAAATTCCGACATTCACACCTGCCGTGAAGCATCCGGAGTGCCACGCGTCTTTTATGGGGTTTCTAAGGGGGTTTTTGCTCCTATCACCCCGGCGACCGGCTCTTTCTCCCCAAGACCACCGGCAACCCAGACCCTCCTCCGGACAACTTTGCCGCGTCACCCGATTTACCCCGGAGCTTGCGATCCATTCATTAAGATCCAAACCACCCAACGACTTCGGGACTCATTCCCCCACTACCTCACCCATGCAGTGGAACTTCTAAGTCCCTCCCGACCAGGTCCATCACCAACTCCAACGGCCATTCTCTTTAAACTCCATCCCCTTCAACCGCCGTTTTCAGGTTCAAAGAGGGCCTTGAGGATTTCAGCCTGTACCGTGGGCGCACTCCATCGAGGCACCAACGGATGAAGCCGGGTCACGGCATTGCTCAGCTCATTCTAGGTAGCCCGCATTTGTCCCATCGCCTCGGAATCGCTCTATACCTTGAATTGAACCGGAAGCGGAGCCCACGTTTAGCGGGCTCCTTGGCTGAAAACAATTCAGGCGTCTCCGAAGACCGGAAACGCCTGATCGATTGGCCTCTGCGGATTTCGCCCACAATGTCCAGAGCCGAGGCTCTTTTTACTTCTTGCAGTCCTTCTTGCAGCAAGCACCGCCCTTGGAGTCGCAGTGGCCCTTTGCCGACTTAGACGACTCATTGGAAGCGCCGCGCGGAGAATGCGCTGCGGAAAGTGCGGTGGCACCGAACACGGCCGAAACCAGAGCGAGAATCACGGACAATTTGAGGGTCTTCATGACTTGAGTGCGTTTGTTGTTGTGTGTGCAACACCACCCATGACCTGCCGAGGTTTCTGACGGGGTTGCTGGAAGTAATCTGACTCCTAAAGGGCGCCTGACTACAACCATTCCTGTCTGGAAATCACCTAATTTTGCTTCACACACCCGTGCACCCGAAGCCCCTTCCGATGAATTCGGATAAGCCCTCGGAAAATTGCCGACTCGCCAGACTCGGTTTCATCCCCCACGGTCACAACGTCTTGGAAGGGTGGAGGGTCGCTCGCGGCGCAAGTCGCGGGAGGAAAGTCCGAACTCCATAGGGCGCGGAGCCACGTAACTCCGGTTAGGCCGGAGATACACGCGGGAGGTCACGACGTAAGGCGTGGCCGACAGACAGTGCCACAGAGAATATACCGCCCGCGCCGAAAGGTACGGGTAAGGGTGAAAAGGCGGTTTAAGAGACCACCGCTCGCAACGCAAGAAGCGGGGCATGGCAAACCTCTCCGGGAGCAAGACCAAATAGGGGACCTTCGATGCGGCCCGCATCGTATCGGCGAAAGTCGATCGGGTTCCGGGTATCGGTCGCTCAGAGAAATGACTCTCTCCCTGGCGCAAGTCAGGAAGACAGAATTCGGCTTACAGCCCTTCCAAGACACTATCTCTCCCCCCGACCGGGGCGGGATCCCATAAGCCGATCGCCCCAACAGTCCCACTTTGGATCACGGCGATGCTTGGATTTGCCGCACAATCTCAAAAGCAACATCCAGCGCCGCCTTAGCCTGAGCTCCACTCACCTTCGGCACCTGTCTCTCCCGAACACAGGCCACGAAGTCCGACAACTCCAGCTTCAACGGCTCGTCCTTATTAATGGGTACCGGTTCCCGGACGATTCGCTTGCCGGCAAACTCACTGACAATCGTCGACTCCTTTGCCGACAACAGCTTGCGGAGCAGAGAGCTCTCCTCCTCGCCGTCCCGCGCCAACCGATACAGGAAGCCTTCCTGAACCCGGTAATCGAGGCTGATGTACACCGGATGATCGCCCCCGCTGAAGACGCGAATCTTGCGCATCCGCTCCGGGCTAATGCGACTGGCCGTAAGATTGGCCACGCAACCATTGGCGAACCGAAGTCGCGCATTGGCAATGTCCTCGCTGCGACTCAAAACAGGAATCCCCACCGCATCCACCGACACCACCGGCGACTTCACAAAAGCCATCACCACATCAAGATCGTGGATCATCAGGTCCAGAACCACTCCGATGTCCGTGCTCCGAGCCGGGAATGGCGACAACCGATGGCACTCGATGAATTTCGGAAACGGCGCTGCCTGTTCCAAATAGCTAAACACCGGGTTGAACCGCTCCACATGCCCCACCTGGAGCACTAAACCCTTTTCCTGAGCCAATCGAACGAGATCCTGA
>SXXZ01000380.1 GCA_005789375.1 Verrucomicrobiales bacterium
ATTGGATCGGTCGCGCTGGCTGCGCCTTCTTCCGCAAGGGCTTCGTTGTTCCCTCGTTACGGGCCTTCAATCGGCCCGCGCCTCGCTCTCGCCTCGTCTTGCGAAAGAATCCGCAACGCCATCCCTTTCCTCCCAACGGAATCGTTCCGGCTGAACCGGATCGGGCCAAAATCGACCGTTCGGCCGGTTTACAATCCGGGCGGTCCTTTCCATCCTCGGGCCACGGCATGAGCTTTTACGACCGACTTAAATGGACCGCGGATGGACTGATCCCGGCCATCATCCAAGAGCAGTCCACCGGTCGCGTCCTGATGATGGCGTGGATGAATCGGGCCTCGCTCGAGAAAACGATCGAGACGGGTCGGACCTTCTTTTGGAGCCGGTCGCGTCAGAAGTTCTGGATGAAGGGCGAGTCCAGCGGGCATGTCCAGGTGGTCAAGGACATCGCCTTCGACTGCGATGGCGACACCTTGCTTATTCAAGTGGAGCAGACCGGTGCAGCCTGTCATGAGGGCTACCAATCCTGCTTCTTCCGGAGCATCGAGGGCGGCGCGACCACTTGGACGGTGACTGAAGCGCAGCTCCAAACCCCGGATGCCATCTACGGCAAGCAGTGACTCTGCCTGTCGCCGAGTTCGTTGTGCCGGGCTCAGGGCCCTGGTGGCTGTTTGCTGGACTGTCACTAGTGGGCCGCGCGGCAGATTTGATCTCCACCTACATCGCCACGCCCAATCTGGCGCTAGAGGGCAACCCCTTGGCTCGGCGTCTGGGGTGGCGCTGGGGTATCCCCATCAATGCCCTGGCCCCCTTAGGGATCGGGTGTTTTCCGAGTTTGGCGATCGCCGTGACCACTACGAGCGCCTTGGTTGCAGCTCGGAATTTCCAGAGCGCCTGGATTATGAGGTCGATGGGAGAATGGCAGTACCGGCTCTGGATGTCTGAGCGACTTGACCAGACATCGAGGCCATTGCCCGCTCTGTGTTTCCTGGCCGAATCATTGCTGACGCTCATGCCGGGGCTGGCGCTGTTGGTCTTTGCCGAATCGAGTGGGGTAGCCCAGGCGGTGGGCATGGGTATTACAGCTTATGCCGCCGCTGTGGCTTTGTTCACGCTGATGGCCTTGTGGCGTCGCTGAACCGAGATCCACTGGAAGCGTTTCGGCTAAGGCAGTGGTAGGCCTCCAAAGGCAGTCCGAACACGCTCCCCAGGTAGGAGCCGATCTCCGCGCGGTCCGTGTCTGCCGACCTGGCGCTTTCGGAGAAATCGACCTATCACGGAGGCGCTTGGGTGAGGCGGACTTTTTGGCTACCCGGATGCAGTCCGAGGACTTCCCAGGTAGGGACCGATCTCCGAGCGGTCCGGCTCAGCCGACTTCGGAACCCAGTTCGACATTCCAATAAGCGACGTCCAGAAAATGCCGCCAACTGTCGGGCATGGTTGCACCAAAGCTCACCTGCACGAAGGGTCTCCACTTGGGTCGCTTGGGCTTACGCACCAAACCCATGCGGGCCTCGGCCGGAGTTCGGTTGGCCTTGCGCGTGTTGCAGGGGATGCAGGAGCAGACGATGTTTTCCCACGTCGTCGGCCCTCCTCGATCCCGCGGGATCACATGGTCCAAGTTGAGGTCGTGCCGCTCAAAGACTCGGCCGCAGTACTGGCAGGTGTTCCGATCCCGCTCGAAGAGGTTGTGCCGTGTAAACTTGACCTCCTTCTTTGGGAAGCGGTCGAAGCTCATGAGCAGAATGACCCTAGGCACACGGATGCGGAAGGAGATCGTGCTGACCGAGCTGTCGGCTTCGGGATCGGCCGCAGAAAGGTCGCGCCACTGCTGGAAATTCAGCGTCCGGTAGTCGCCCTCACCATCACCGAACACCACCTGGGCGTTGCCTTCAAAGAGAAGCGTGAGCGCCCGACGGACTGAACAGACGTTGACCGCCTGCCAGAGCCGGTTGAGGACGAGAACCTGATCGTTCAAGACAGTGCTCATCGGACGCTTTCGAATAACTGTCCTTCCTACTAACCGCCGTCTAAGACGCTGTCAACGCGCCCCGGTGAACATTCGGTGAACAGTGTGCCAACTCATGGACTTTGAGAGCGTCGTCTTGGAAGTCTCAGCCAGTGGGTGGACCCTTGCGAAGGGGTTCTCGACCGGAGGCGGTGTTGGCCGGGTAGCGTAACGGGATTTTCCCCGTACTTGTCCCCCCGAACCATTTCCGTATGGTAGCACCTTTCGATGCACGAGCCTGCCATCACCCCGGAATTGGTCGCGAAGCACAACCTCACTCCAGAGGAGTACCAAAAGATCTTAGGGATCCTTGGACGCGCTCCCTCGTACACCGAGCTGGGCATCTTTTCAGTGATGTGGTCGGAGCACTGCTCCTACAAGAACACCCGACCGGTGCTGAAGACCTTCCCGACGAAGGGCGACAAGATCCTCGTCGGCGCGGGCGAAGAGAATGCCGGCATTATCGATGTGGGTGACGGCGTGGCCATCGCCTTCAAGATTGAATCGCACAACCATCCGAGTGCCGTGGAGCCCTTCCAAGGAGCGGCGACCGGCGTGGGTGGCATCATCCGCGACATCTTCACCATGGGCGCCCGTCCGGTGGCCGCGCTCAATTCGCTGCGCTTCGGCGAATTGTCTAATCCGGAGGTCCGCCGTCTGTTCACGGGCGTGGTGGGCGGAATTGCCCACTATGGCAATTGCTTTGGCATTCCGACGGTCGCGGGCGAGGTGTATTTCGACAAGAGCTACGAGGGCAACCCGCTGGTCAATGCCTTCGCCTTAGGTGTCTTGCGGCATGACCAAATTACCCGCGGCGCCGCCCACGGTATTGGCAACCCGGTGTTTTACGTTGGGCCGGCGACGGGTCGCGATGGCCTGGCCGGTGCGGCCTTCGCTTCGCAGGATCTGACCGAAGAATCCGCCGAGCAGCAGCGCGGTGCGGTCCAGGTGGGCGATCCCTTCATGGAGAAGCTCGTCTGCGAGGCCTGCCTAGAGTTGCTGGCCACTGGATGCGTCGCGGGCATGCAGGACATGGGAGCGGCGGGTCTGACCTGTTCTACGTGCGAGACGGCTGCCCGCGCCGGAACCGGCATCGAGATCGAGTTGGACAAGGTGCCTCAACGGGCGCTGAACATGTCCAGCTACGAGATCATGCTCTCTGAATCCCAGGAGCGAATGCTCATTGTTGTTCACAAGGGTCGCGAGGCCGAGGTGAAGGCGGTCTTCGACAAGTGGGACTTACCTTGGGCCGAAATCGGCGTGGTGACCGACACCGGCCGCATGGTCGTCCGTCATGGTGGCCACGTAGTCGTGGATCTGCCTGCCAAGCCCCTGGCAGACGAAGCCCCGGTGTACCAGCGCGAGTCTCGTGAGGCGGCCTATATGGCGGGTGTCCGCGCCTTCCGCCTCGATGGCATTGCCGACACCTGCAACCCGGTGGGCGATCTCAAGAGCCTTCTTTCCAATCACACCATCGCTTCCAAGAACTGGGTCTATGGCCAGTACGACCACATGGTGCGGGATGGCTCGGTGGTCTGCCCGGGCAGCGATGCGGCCGTGATTCGCATCAAGGCTGATAGCCTCCCGATCACCAAGGCCGAGTATGCCGCGGCCAAGTCGGGTGCGACCGATGGGTTCGAGTTGCCGGCCCCCTTAGCCGACAAGTACATCGCCTTCACCGTCGATTGCAACGGGGGCTACGTGTATCTCGACCCCTACGAGGGCGGAAAAGCCGCCGTCACCGAGGCCTGCCGTAATTTGGCCTGTTCCGGAGCGGTCCCCGTGGGCTCGACCGACAATCTTAATTTCGGCAACCCCCACAATCCCGAGATCTTCTGGCAGCTCAAAGAATCAGTTCGGGGTCTGGCAGAGGGTTGCCGGGCCTTCAACGCACCGGTCACCGGGGGTAATGTTTCCCTCTACAATCAGCGCGGTGCCTTGGGATCCATCGATCCGACGCCGACGGTGGCGGTGGTTGGGATTATCGAAAAGCCCGAGCACATTACCACCCAGTGGTTCAAGGCGGCTGGGGATGTGATTTTGCTCCTCGGTACACCCGTGGACTTGGCCGACCCATTGCAGGGTATTGGTGGCAGTGTTTATCTGAAGAGCGTGCACGGTCAGAAAAATGGCCTGCCGCCCCGAGTCGATTTGGTGGCCGCCCAGACCTTGCATACCACGTTGCTCGGATTGATCCGCGAGGGCGTGGTGAAGAGCGCCCACGATTGCAGCGAGGGTGGTTTGGCTGTGACTTTGGCTGAATCTTGCTTCAGCCAGCAGGTGGCCCGCGAAAGCCACCGTTTCCTCGGAGCCACCGTGGACTTGAGCGCGTGCGCCGCAGGAGCCCGTCTCGATGGCCTCCTCTTTGGTGAGACCCAAAAC
>SXXZ01000381.1 GCA_005789375.1 Verrucomicrobiales bacterium
AATCGGTTGATTTTTACATTTAATTAGCAAGCAATATCACCCTTTGAATCAGCCGTGTTCACTAAGCAATTTCGGCATTCAAAAATTAATTGAGTTATAAAAGAGAACATAAAACAGTTTAACGCCGTGCCTATCAGCAAAACAGCACCAACCATCACTGAAACATGGAATCCTGATAGCGGAATAAACACTATAGCCATCAACCCAATTACCATTAGGACCCATCCGAGTATGTTAAAAAACGTCGACCGCCCACAATCTTTTTGAGTTTTCATGATTTATTCTTTCTCCTAACCGGCCGATCATTGATCCCCATCATCACTTTTGGGACCTGACCCGTTGCTGGGTAACTTTCCAGAGCCGCAGCCCCTTTTTACAGCAACGGCCGCTCGAACGCCCTATTATTTTTCGCGGCAACGTCCAGAGCGCTCACCGTGTGGTCGGGGCGGTCTTTACGGAAGATCGGTTAAAACCATCGCGGCTTTCCGAGGCGCTCGTTTTGGCCGGATCCTCGGTTTCTTGACCGTCTGATGGCTTACCTGACCAAAAAGCGTCAGGCTGCGTTGGACTCTCATCTGAAAGGCGCGGTCCGATGAAACCGGTTGCACCAGGCGTTGGCTGCAGGGGAGGTGATCACCGTGGGTTCGTCGCTATTTTCAGTGGTTTTTAAACCAGTAGGTTTCATTGGTTTTCACACCGTCACTAAAGTGGGTTTTTCGGGCCACCCGGATGTAGCCCGAGGACTTCTAGGTTGGGGACCGATCTCCGAGCGGTCCTGCTCTGCGGTGGTCCGGGGTTGTTTGCCGCCCATCAATGTGGCCAGGCTGGATGCAGTCGGCGTCTACGGCGGTCCGGCTCTGCGATGGTTCATGTTTGCGGCAGTCCGTGTCTGCGGACGTGGCGCTTTCGGAGAAATCGCCCTACCTCGGAGGTGCTTGGATGAGGTGGATTTTTCGGCCACCCGGATGTAGCCCGAGGACTTCTAGGTTAGGGACCGATCTCCGAGCGGTCCTGCTGAAAACAGCGAGGAATCTCGCCGTTGGGCTGTTCTTGCGCTCGGGCGCTTTCCCGTTTCCACCGGCCATCGCCAAATAGGGCCGTGATCCTCTATAGGCTTTGGTACTTTCTCGCTCAATGGCGTCCGGCCCCGGTGCCGGATTCGGCCAAGTGTCTGTCGGCTTGTTCACCTCCCTCTGCTATCGCGACCTTGCGGACTTAGGAACGTGGGGTGACCCACGGCGTCTGACGGCTTGTTCAATCCCCTTTGCTATCGCGGCAGCACTTCAATCACAGGCGGAGCCGAAGCGGGACTGGCAGCGTTGAAGTCTTCGCCCAGGAGCGCGGCCACAGTGGCTGCCACCTGAGCCTGCCTCACCAACGGAATGCCACTGCGCTCACCCTGAGCCGGGGTATCGGGCCCCAGGACCGCCATCCACATGTAGGCCGAGTCGGCGATTTCTCGACCGTGACTCTTCCAGGCGATCGGTGCCGGGCCACGACCGTGATCGACGGTGACAACCAAACTGGTCTTGTCGCGGTATTGGGGCATGGATTGCAGGCGTTTCCAAAGATCGCCCAAAAAACGATCGAACTCGTGAGCCGATCGCAAATACCGCTCGTACTGACCTTCATGGGCCCAATCGTCGGTCTCACCGTAGGAGACATAGAGGGCGCGCGGTTTGAGGGTGTCGATGGCATGAAATGCGGCATACCGAACAAAGGTATCTAGCAAGACCCCTGACCACAGCGTCTTGCTGGGTCCGACCAGTTCATCCAAGGCCCGGGGCACCGGCATCCGGCGAGTTCCCGGAGGCACATCGAACCCGCTCCAAATGGGAAACCCCGCCCGCGGCCCGTTCAGTATCCACGGCAAGACATCCCAATTGACCACCGCCGCCACCTTGCCCCGGTAACCGGGCCGGGTATTGAGCCACTCAAAGACGTTGGTATTGGCATTGAGGAACTTGTCGTTGCTGTCGATTTTCGGATCGGCAATGCCCGTGAGAAATTCGTTGTAGCCGGGGTACGAAAAATTACGCCCATTGGTCACCCGGACCTCGGAACCCCGTTTTCGATTGCCCAGCAGTTGCCCTTGCTTGGCCACCGTCCCCCACAGAAATGGGAAGAGCACCTCACGGCTTTGCTGAGGATCTGAACGCCAGAACTCGGCCTTGAGTTCGTTGGTCTTGCCGACGTTGCCATACTGCTTGGAGATGAGGATTTCTTCAGCGCCTTGGAACACCTCTTCCTGCCTCAGGCCATCGGTCGTGACGAGGATCACATGGCGCGTCTTGTTCCGGGCTTGGGCTTGGAACAACAGCCCCAAAACGCTCACCACACAGAGGACGACGCGGAAACGAGAATAGAGATCGGTTTGGAATCGAGGTGGGAGAATGGCATTCACGACGGACCGAAGCGTGCGCACACCGCCAACTCGGGTCAACTGGCCCTCAGCGAAGGATCGACGAGGACTTGGCCACTGCAAAAATTGCGCGCCAGACAACGCGGCCAATTTCACTGTTTGTTTTCACTTGGGCGTCGGCGGATCAGGGCCATAGTGTTTGTGAAATCACCGCGCTTCCATGGGCTCAAGAATTCCTACTCCAAAAGGCACTCGCTGGGGGCGATTAGGCCTCGTCCTTCCCGGCTTGATGGCAGCACTCGGGCTGAGCGCCGCCGCGCCGAGCCTCGAATTCAATCGGGATATCCGCCGCATTCTGTCCGACAACTGCTTTCAGTGCCATGGACCCGACGCGGGTGGCGGCAAAGCGGGCAAGAAAACCCTGCGATTAGATTTACCCGAGGCCGCCTATGCTACCAGAGGTGACCACGCGGCGATCGTCCCCGGCCACCCGGAACAAAGCGAAGTCATCCGACGCATCCAGTCCAAGGATCCGGATGATCAGATGCCGCCTCCGGATTCTGGCAAGACCTTGTCGGCCACCGATCGAGCCATCCTTGAAGAATGGATTCGCCAAGGCGGCACGTATTCGCGGCACTGGGCTTATGTGGCCCCAACACGCCCCCCGGTGCCCGCCGTCGAAGCCCGGAATTGGCCGCGCAACCCCATCGATCATTTCATTCTGGCCCGACTTGAGCAGGAACGGCTGAAGACCAATCCGGAGGCCGATACTGAGGCATTGGAACGCCGTGCCAGCCTCGACCTGACCGGTTTACCTCCGGCCACGCATTCGGAGAACGAGGCCGAGCCCCGCGACTACGATCGATTCATCGACGGACTACTCGCATCGCGAGCCTATGGCGAACATTGGGCTCGCCTGTGGCTAGATCTGGCCCGCTATGCCGATTCCAGCGGGTATGCCGACGATCCTGCTCGAACCATCTGGGCGTATCGCGACTACGTGATCCGCTCGTTCAATGCGAACAAGCCTTTCGACGTGTTCACGCTGGAGCAACTCGCCGGAGACCTCCTGCCCGAACCAACGGAAGACCAGCAAATAGCCACTGCGTTCCATCGGAATACACTGACTAACAACGAAGGCGGGACGAGCGACGAAGAGTTCCGCAACGTGGCCTTGGTCGATCGCGTCAACACCACGATGGCGGTCTGGATGGGCACGACGATGGCTTGTGCTCAGTGCCACAACCACAAGTACGATCCCATTAGTCAGGAAGATTATTTCCGGCTATTCGCTATTCTGAACAACACCGCCGACGCCGACCGTGGCGATGAGAGCCCGGTGATGCCCCTCTTCAACGACGAGCAGAAACGTTTCAAGTCCGAAACCGAGACCGAGGTCGGCCGTCTCGAAGCTATCCTCTCACGCTCCACCCCAGAGTTGGCCCAGGACCAGATTCTTTGGGAGACCCACGTTTCCAAGCCCCTTCCCTGGCAGACGATGATCCCTGCCAAGGTCACCTCCAAAGCCGGTGCCGCGATCCACTCCGGAAACGACGGCCTCGTCCGCGCCGGGCGCTCCGGCAAGACCGACTCCTATGTGATCGAGCTGTCCTCCAACGACGCTCAGCCGGTGCAAGCGCTCCGACTAGAAGTATTGCCCGAAGGTGGCACGCCTGCGGGACGCGTCGGACACGCTGACGGCAATTTTGTTCTCACTCAAATTCGGGCACGCATTGTTCCGGACAAACCCACCGTGCCCAAGGCGCGTCACGTCCGGATCGAGCTCCCGGGCAAAGAGCGAATCCTGTCGCTCGCCGAGGTTCAGATTTTTCAGGGCGACAAAAACGTGGCGCAGTCGGGCGAGGCCCGCCAAAGCACCACGGCCTTCGAAGGACCGGCCAAACTGGCCATCGACGGAAACACCAACGGCGATTTCAACGGGGCTCGATCAACCACCCACACCGAGACCTCCAGCAGTCCTTGGTGGGAAGTGGACCTAAAGAACACGGTGCCCATCGACCGCGTGACGATCTGGAACCGCACCGACGGATCGCAGGAACGCCTGAGCGGCTTCCGCGTGGTCTTGCTCGATGAAAACCGAGTGCCGATCTGGGATCAGGTCGTAGCCGAGCCGCCCAAACCCAGCAAAGAACTGCGTCCCGACGCCTCTCGCCCGGTCGAATTCCGCCTCGCAGTGGCGGACTTTGAAGCCAAGGGATTCGAAGCCGCGCTGGTGCTCGCCAATTCCGATCCCACTCAGAAAGGCTGGTCGGTGGCGCCCCAAGTGACCGAGCGGCATCACCTAACGCTAGTCCCCACACAT
>SXXZ01000382.1 GCA_005789375.1 Verrucomicrobiales bacterium
AGTGTGGTCTTGCCGCAGTTGGGGTTGCCGGTGAGGACGACGGTGAAGGGTTTCATCGTGTCAGTGGACCTGGATTTTGTCGGCCTCGAGCTTGCGCAAGGAGAGGTGGTAGTTGCGCAGCTTTATTTCCACAGGGTCCCCGAGTGGAGCAAAGCGCACCAATTCGACGGGGGTGCCGGGAAGCAGTCCCATTTCTAGCAGGCGCCCGCGCTGTTCTGGCGGAATGTCGATCCGGGCGACCACCGCCCGTTCGCCGGGAGTCAATGAGGACAGTGGGCGCATCGTGAGTGGGAGGCTATGGATGGAACCTTCCTGAGGGCAAGAAGGGTGGTTGTCGGGAACTTGTCGCCGATTGTCGGTGGATTGCGATTTCGGACCGGTTTTGAACCGGATGGGGCTTCGAAAAGGGACTTCTGTTTGAGACCGACACCGTGCTAACCCACCGATCGAGTCTCGGGATTCAGGCCGCCAAACGGACCGGAGCCGAGGGGCTGAGGGGTTGAACGAGAATGGTCTCTGCCAGACGGTCGCTGAGCCCGAGTCGAGAATTGCAAACCTGACACAGAAGGTTGTTGGCGAGGCTGAGCACTTTCACGCGCTGTTCTTCGCCGAATCCCATTTCTCGCAGCCGCCGATTCATGTCTGGGGAGGCCGTCAGTTGCTTGACCACGACCGTGGTGCCGGCCCGCACTCGATTGAGTGGGCACACCGCCGGGGTCGCGCACCGATCGGGTGCGCAGTCGGGGACGGGGCAAGCCTCAGACATTATTTTTAAAATTACCGCGCCCTCTGGGGAGCGGCAAGGAGGGCGATTGTCGGAGGCTTGCCCTGGATTGTCGTGCGGTTGCGCTGACATGCCGGCGGGGCAGGACTTCTGTGGGGTCGGGGTGGGTCAGAGTCCGGCGATGGCGGTATCGAGGATCTCGATCAAGGCGCCGATGGTCTCCGGGGTTTCGTCGCCCATGTTGGAGATGCGGAAGGTG
Source organism: Verrucomicrobiales bacterium (assembly GCA_005789375.1). The sequence continues at coordinate 984 of SXXZ01000382.1, forward strand.
GTGCCTTTGATTTTACCGTAGCCGCCGTCGATGAGGATGCCGCGGTCTTTGATGCGCTTCTGGAAGGTGGCTACGTCGATGACGCGCCCGCCGGGTTTGGCACCGTTGTTGACGCAAACCAGTGTCTTGGATTCGAACCCGGTTTCCGGGAACAGGGTAAAGCCTTGGCGGGAAGCCCAGTCTTTGAGCATCTGGTTGGTCTGGGTGTGCCGGGCGTAGCGTGCTTCGAGTCCTTCGGCGAAGAATTCTCCCAGTTTGGACTCCAGCGCGTAGATGAGTGAAATCGCCGGGGTGCTGGGGGTCATGTTTTCGAGCGCGTTCTTCTCGAACTCGAGGAGGTCGAAGTAGTAGCCGCGGGTCTTGATGGTGGCGGCCTTGGCGAGCGCGGCGGGGGAGGCGACAAAGACGGCCAGTCCGGGGGGCAGGGCGAAGGCTTTCTGGGTGCCGGCGAGGAGGAGGTCGATCCCGAGGTCGTCGAAGCGGTGGGGCAAGGCGGTCAGGGAGCTGACGGCGTCGATGATGAACATTACGTCGGGATACTTCCGCTTGAGGGCGGCGATCTCGTCCAGCGGGCTTAGGGTGCCGGTGCTGGTTTCGTTATGAATGAGGGTGAGGGCGTCGAAGTGGCCGGTGGCGAGGCGGGCGTCGATTTGTTCGGCGCGGATGGGGGAGCCCCAGGGGACTTGGAGGGCTTCGGCGTCTTTACCGAGCTTCTTGGCGACGTCGAACCACTTGTCGGAGAAGGCTCCGCACATGCAGTTGAGGACCTTTTTGGTGCAGAGGTTGGTCAGTGCTCCTTCCATGACGCCCCAGGCGCTGGAGGTGGAGAGATAAATCCGCTGTTGGGTGGACAGCATGGACTGAAGCTGCGGTTGGATGCGGCCGTAGAGGTCTTTGAAGCCCTGACCGCGGTGCCCGATCATGGGCTGGGTCATGGCTTGAAAGGTCTTGGCGCTCACCTCGACCGGTCCTGGGATGTGCAACTTCACGTGTGCCATAATTAAGAGGGGCGGAGTTTCCGCTCAAAACCCGAGGATTCAAGGGCACAATTGTCAGGCGTGGCGACAAGGCTTTGGGGACAGGCTCCAAATCGGTGGGACAAGGGCGACAAGGCTTTGGGGACAGGCTCCAAATCGGTGTGTGTGAGAGGCCTTGGGGACAGGCTCCAAATCGTGGTGTTTGGACAGGCTGCAATGTGCTTCCGCGGGGAGGAGGGGACAGGCTTCAAGGGAGGGAGGCGCTTGGGGGAGAAGGGGAATTTTCGGCCACCCAGATGTAGCCCGAGGACCTCCTAGGTAGGGACCGATCTCCGAGCGGTCCATGTCCGCGGTGGACCGATCTCTGCGGTGGTCCGTGTCTGCGGACGTGGCGCTTTCGGAGAAATCGCCCCACCTCGGAGGTGTTTGGGTGAGGTGGATTTTTTGGCCACCCAGATGTAGTCCGAGGACCTCCGGGAATTGGGGGCAGGTTTCTAAGAGTGGATTAGCCTCGGATGAATTGGGCGTGCATGCGGGCGTAGATGCCTCCTTCAGCGATGAGGCTTTCGTGGGTGCCGCGTTCGACGATGCGGCCGTGGTCGAGCACGAGGATCAGGTCGGCACCGCGGACGGTGCTGAGGCGGTGGGCGATGACGAGGCTGGTACGGCGCTGGAACAAGGTGCGAAGGGCTTCTTGGATGAGGCGCTCGGTCTGCGGGTCTACGGCGCTGGTCGCTTCGTCGAAGATGAGGATCCGGGGCGCGGCCACCATGGCCCGGGTGATGGTGATGAGTTGCCGCTCGCCAGCACTGAAGTTTCCTCCGCGTTCGCGGACTTCGGTGGCGTAGCCGGTGGGGAGACGCTCGATGACGGAATGGGTTCCCAGGGCCTTGGCGGCGACGATGACTTCTTCGTCGGTGGCTTCGGGGCGTCCGAACTTGAGATTCTCCATCACGGTGCCGGTGAAGAGGAAATTCTCCTGGGTGACCATGCCCAGTTGTCGGTGCAATGAGGCGAGTGTGTGGTCGGCGATGGGGAGTCCATCAACTCGGATTTGACCTGCTTGAGGTTCGTAGAAACGGGCCAGGAGGCTGATGATGCTGGTTTTGCCCGATCCGGTGTGGCCTACGAGGGCGATGGTCGAGCCGGCGGGAATGGAGAAATGGATGTCCTCGAGGATCCACCGATCGGCGGGTGTGGTGTCGTAGCGGAAGGAGACGCCTTCGAAGGTAACCTCTCCGCGTACTGAAGGTAAGTCGGTGGCGGCGGTGGAGTCTTTGACTTGGGGCTCGGTGTCGAGGAGGGCGAAGATGCGCTCGGCGCTGGCGGCGGCCGATAGGACGGCGTTGTAAAGGTCTCCCATGGTTTGGATGGGGCCGAAGAACATGCCCAGATAGAGAACGAAGGCGGCAAGTCCGCCGATAGTCAGTCCCCCTTGCTGGACACGCCATCCGCCGTAGCCGAGGACGATGGCCGTGGCGAGGCCGGACAAGAGTCCCACGGCCGGCATGTAGGTGTGGAAGACCCGCGCCGAGGCCACCCATCGCTCTGTGAAATCGGTTTGTAAGTTGTTAAATTTGCGGAGGTTTTCGGCCTCGCGTACGAAGGCCTGAACCACGCGGACGCCAGAGATGTTCTCGGCCATGGCGGCAATGAGGCGGGATTGGGTGCCTCTGAGACTGCGGTAGGCCTCACGTCCGCGGCGGTGGAACCAGTGGGTGAGCCAGGCTAACAGGGGAAGGACCGAGCAGACGGCCAAGCTCAGGCGCAGGTCGTATTGCACCATGAGCACGATGACGCCAACTAGGGTGACGAGGCTGGAGAGGGCTTGACCGGCACCCCAGGTGAGGACTCGGTCCAACGAATCGACGTCGGAGTCGGCCCGGGCGATGATGCGGCCTTGGTGGGTTCGGTCGAAATAGTTGAGCGAGAGGCGTTGGATGTGCTCGAAGACGGCCAGACGCAAGTCGTTCATGGCCCCTTGGCCGGTCTCGATGGAGGTGCGGACTTGAATAACAGTCAGTCCCCATCCGAGCAGTAGATTGGCTAAGTAGAGTCCGCTCAGGATGAGGATTTCGTGTGCGGCGGCGGATCCGCTGAGCGCTGTGGTGGCCCCACCGGTTCCGAGGGCGGGCCCCAGTGCGTGGTCGATGCTGTGCTGGATGAGCCGCGGTCCAACGAGCGCGGACGCGGTGGCCAGCAGAGTGAGGGCGAGGTTGGTGTAGAGGGCTCGGCGATAGGGCCGGGTGTACGCGAAGAGCCTCTTGAGCAGTGAACCACGCAAGCTGCTCTGGGCGAACTCTTCGTCGAGGGCGATGTCGTCGTGGGTGGCCATTAGTGCGCGGGAGATTGCGATTCCGGGTTGGCGAACAATTCCCGGTACAGCGAGCAATCGGTCAGGAGCGATTCGTGCTGGCCTTGGGCCACGAGTTTGCCCTCTTGCAGGACAAGAATTCGATCGGCGCTGCGGATGGTTGCAGCCCGGTGCGCGACCAAGAAGGTGGTGCGACCGCGGCAGAGTTCGAGCATTGCTTCCCGGATCTCTTCTTCGGTGGAGGGATCTACGGCGCTGGTTGCGTCATCGAGGAGTACGATCTGGGGTTGGATGAGCAGGGCGCGGGCGATGGCAATGCGCTGGCGTTGGCCTCCGCTCAGGGAAATACCGCGCTCTCCGATGACGGTGTCGTAGCCCTGGGGCAGTTCGCGGATAAACCCGTCGGCCCGGGCGGCTCGGGCGGCTGCCTCGATCTCGTCTCGGGAAGACTGGGGGCGTCCGAGGGCGATATTCTCTGCTAGGGTCGCGCTGAAGAGGAAGGTCTCTTGGAAGACGATGCCGATGCTCTGGCGCAGGGTGTCGCGATCCCAGTCTCGGAGGTCGGTGTCATCGAGCAAGATACGGCCGTGGGTCGGCTCGTAGAATCGGGCGTTCAGGGCTAGGAGGGTGGATGTGCCGCAGCCGGTCGGGCCAACGATGGCGACTCTGCTGCCTGCAGGGATCGTGAAGGACAGCCCTTCGATGGCTTGGTTGCGGGAGGCTTTTGTCGCTGCTGCGGGGCGATGTTCCGGGGGCTGCGGTTTGGATTCATCGAGCACTCGGAGGGAGGGCTCGGAGACGTACTGAAAGGCGACCCCTTCGAATGCGATGGTACCTTGGATGGGGGCGATGCGTCCCGGCGGGCGTTGGGGGTTTGGAAGGGTTGGCGGGTCGAGCAATTCGCTGACTCGCTGGGCGGCGGAACTGGAGTTCTGGAGGATGTTGGTGATTTGCCCGATCACGCCGATTCGTCCGCCCAGGGCCATTTGATAAACCAGTACCTTCGCCAGGTCGCCCAGCGAGATGGAGCCTTGGAGCACTTCGCTGCCGCCGATCCACAGGGTTAATGGCACAGCCAGGCCAAAGAGGAATTGAGAGAAGGGAACCCGAGCAGCCCAGTAGTTTACGGCTTCGGCCAGTTCCTTCAGAAAGTCGGTTCGTCGCGACCGGAATTTAGTGATTTCGGCTGATTCTCGGGCAAATGCCTTAACCACTCGGACTCCGGCGATGTTCTCCTGGATGACCGTGCTCATGGCTCCGTGCCGCTCATGGACGCGCCGCCATCGAGGCTGCAGTTGGGCGGCAAACCAGGCCATGGTGGCCACCGTGGGAACCAGGGCCAGCAAGGTCATTAGGCCGAGCCGTGGGCTGGTGATGAAAATGAGCGAGAGGGTTCCGATCAGACCGGCGGCGACATCCACACCGAAGAGGAGGCAGACGGAGAGTAAGTCTTGCAGGCGGCCCACATCGGTTCCGGCCCGGGAGATCAATTCACCGGTTCGGGCGTTGTCATGCCAGGCGAACGAGCGCCGTTGGAGCGAGTCGTACACCGCGGCTCGGATGTCTCCTAGGGCCGTCTGGGCAGTTCGGTTTCGGATGGGTCCTAGCACGAGTCCGATCCCGGCTCGCAGTACCACTAAGCCAAGGAAAAGTCCGATTGTTCTCGCGAGAGACCCGTCCGCCACCGTGCCTCCGAGGGCTGTGATGGTGGATCCTAAGAACTGCGGCAACGACAGCTCGATACTGATGTTGAGGAGCAGGAGTCCGATGGAGAGGGCGGTCCAACCCGGTCGCTTGCCTAAAAAGCCCACGACGCGCCGCACCGCCGCCATGGGGCGGATTTGCGGTGGCTGAAGGGAGAGACTGGGTCGGGGCATGACCGGAGAGATCTTCAGCGTTGGGGGGTGGCCGATTGGAGGGCGAAGGTTTTGGTCGCGGTCATGAGATTGCGGATCGTCTTCTGCCGGTTCTCTGCGAGTTGTTTCAAAAGTCCTAAGGAGTCGAAGGCGCTAAAATCGAGCGCGGCAATTTCATCCGGAGTTCCGCCGGAGGCCAGTTCGGCGATGGCGCCGGCGAGGCTCTTGAGGGTCATGGCATCCGAATCGGTCTGGAACCAGCATCGCTGGTCGTGCCACTGAGCGATCCACCAGGTGCGCACCAGGCAGCCCGCCACCCGGTGAACCTCCTGACGATCGGTCGCTGGCAGCGGAGGTTTTAGGCGGGCGGCTTCCACGAGGTGGGCCAGGCGCGTCTGCGGATCGTTCAGGGCCGCGAGTCGTGCGGACCAGTGCGCTAAGCGAAGGGTCGGCGGCAGCGGTTCGGTCGGTGCGGCCATGACCAGATTTAGTTGAGGAAGGCCGTCAGCGGGCTGGTGGGGCTGGCGTGATCGATGGCTTCACCGAGGCCTAGTTCATAGGCGGTGCGGCCTGCGGTGACGGCGTCGCGGAAGGCGATGGCCATGCGGGACGGATCGGAGGCCACCGCGATGGCGGTGTTGACGAGCACGGCATCGGCTCCCAGTTCCATGGCCTCGGCGGCATGGCTGGGGGCTCCGATGCCTGCGTCCACGATGATGGGCACGGTGGCCTGTTCAATGATGATGCGAATTTGGTCACGGGTCTGGAGCCCTCGGTGGGATCCGATGGGGGAGCCCAGGGGCATGACGGTGGCCGTGCCGATTTCTTGGAGGCGTTTGGCCAAGACCGGGTCGGCGTTGATGTAGGGAAGCACGACGAAGCCTTCGGCCACGAGCTGCTTGGCGGCTTCGAAGGTCTCTATGGGGTCCGGCAGCAGGTAGCGGGGGTCGGGGTGGATTTCGAGTTTAATCCACTTGGGTAAGCCGGCTGCCGCGGCCAATCGGGCGAGTCGGACCGCTTCCGCTGCGTTCATCGCTCCGCTGGTGTTGGGAAGGATGAGGTAGCGCTTGGGATCGATGAAATCGAGGATGTTGGCGAAGGGGTCTTTCTGGCCGCTGAGGTCGACGCGGCGCAGGGCGACGGTGACTATTTGTGTTCCGCTGGCCTCTAATGCTCCGCGCATGGACTCCGGGGACGGGAACTTTCCGGTTCCGAGAAACAGACGGGAGTCAAAAGAACGACCGGCGATGAGCAGCGGTTTCGACATGTGGACAGTATAGTCTCAAAACCGTGGATGCGTTGTAAAGCCGGTGCCCGAAAAGGCGGAGCGTTCTCCTGCTGGCTGATGGCCCGAGTTGGTTCTGGCTTTTCGTATAAAGGCGCGGAAAGAAGTCAGCAGAGGAGATCCAGGGGTTGGGTTTTTTGGTCGGCGGGGCTCCGCGGTGTCAGGCCTCCGCTCGCTGAGTAGGCTCTGGGAAGGAGGATCAGCTTTCGCGCTTTGCGCGAGGGGTGAGGGTGTTCGCCTCCAAGGCTCGCTCTGGCCCGACACCGCTCCGCTACGGTTTTGGTGGGCGGGCTCCGCGGTATCAGGCCTCCGCTCGCTGAGTAGGCTCTAGGGAGGATGATCTTTCGCGCTTTGCGCGAGGGGGTTGGTGTGTTCGCCTCCAAGGCTCGCTCCGGTCCGACACCGCTCCGCTCGGGGAGTCAGTTGTAGGGGAAACAGGGGCTCTTGGTGAGATGGACTCCCGGCTCTCTTCCTTATTCTGGATGCGCCGTGACTCGGTGAGAGTCGTTGAAGGGGCAATGCCGAGGAAGTTTTATTGAGACTGACTGCACCCAGCCAATGATTGGGTCGGCGGTCGGCGTACAAATCACCAGGACCCTAGGCCCTAGGAGTAGGAGGTCCAGGCCGAGCGCACCACCGGCGCATAGGAGCGAACTTGGCGGAGTTGGCGGCTGGATCGATCCAGTTCCGCTTCCTCCGCCAAAGCTTGGCATCGGACTTGTGCTAGAGTTTCACCGTTTTGGTTCTCAAGGTCGATCAACGAAGCCACCTCGCGGCGAAGTCGCTGTTCTACCTCAGACCAACTGCCTCCCGTTGCGGTCAAGTGGTTCCGAGCGGACTGAGTGTACTGAATGATCCGCCCCTGAAGTTCCATCTTGGCCCGCTGGCAGGAATTCACCTGGGACCAATCGGCACTGCGAATGGCCTCGCCTTCGCGTACAGACCAATCACGCCACTCATCATAGGTCTTGAACAGGTCGTGACAGGCGCTCATGCGAGTGGCTTGCGGTCAGTTATAGAACGAGAAAATGTCGATTTAGGGGCCGGTGGAGTTGGATCAACCGTCCGGAGATCAAAGGCCCAAGGCCAACCATTCGGCGGCTGTCATTAGGCGGCCTGAAGTTGGCGATCGGCCTGAAGATCAACGGTGTTGGCCGAGTTGCCGGTCAGCATTTCAGCCCAGGCTCCGCGGATCACTGAAAGTAAGCGAATGACCAACTCAACGCCGGAGGGGTCTTTCTGTAGGTTGCTCTGGGAGAGTTGCAAATCGTAGTAGTTGTAGAGACGCCGCATGGTGTTCGCGAGCTCGCCCCCCTTCTCCATGTTGAGCGACATGTTCAATTCCCGGAGGATCTCCTGAGCCTTGAGGATGTTGTTGTTGATCGCGAGGTTGGAGTCCAAGGGATCGTCGAGGTCGAAGCCGACCAGTGCTTTGTCGAGGAAGCGCAGGGCTCCATCAAATAGCATTAGGACGAGTTGTCCTGGCGTCGCGGTCTTCGTAGCGACCTGTCGGTAAGATAACCAGGGGTTAGCGTTGTATCTCATGGGTGTATGAGTCGGGTGAAAGGTGTAGGAAAATTGTAACGACGTTCAGACGAGCTCGATGGGGTGATTGAGGATCAGAGGATCACTGGATGATGGTGTCTTGCTGTCTTGGGGGCATGGCGTCCTGCATCTTGACGGCCAGCAGGTTCGAAAGCTGTCGGATGGTCTTGGTCGGAGGGTATTCGACATTCGCTGCCAAATCCCTGGCGTAGCGGACTTTTTCAGGGCGGCTGCTGGGCAGGTTGTCCAGAGCACCTCGAAGGGCGTCGGTTTGGGAGAAGTCCTGCTCATTCAGTGCTGGAGCAGTGGCTTCTCGGCGAGTGGTGTTGCGCTGTACCTTCGACGTGGAGTCGAGGGTGCCGGTGCGTTGGATGTCCATGGTTTCTCACTTTCTAGGCAGGCGCGGTTAATTCCTGTTATCCCCCAAGAACCAACCACATTAGGGACATCGGCCAGTGATTTAAAAACTTGAGCATTCATCGCTGAGGCAAGGTCTGCCAGACGGTTTGGGCGGTGTACCGACAGAAGCGGGAGGGTGAGCGCAGGTCGGCTTGCGGGTCGGCCAACTCTGCGGATCCGGTGTGATGGCTGCGGAAGTAGTCGCGGGCCGATCGGGCGACCTCAGCTTGAGAGGCGTCGAAGGTTTCATCGACCGACCACAAGGTCCGTCCCTGATCGGCGGTGACCAGGCGTAGCTCCCACCCGATGGCCACCGGAGGGAATGGTCGATAACTCGCAATCTGGATGAAAAGCACGCCGTCGGCCGAATGGGCCGATTGGATCCGCGTTAGCAGGTCGGCGGGAAGGGTTTCTCCGGCCGAAAAGGCATCCTTTCCGAAGCCACGGCGTAGTTCTTCTGGAGTGGCTCTGACGACCTCGAAGCGGTGGAGCTTCCGAAGCTCCTCTTCGAGGATTTGTGCCAGTTGGTTGCGGTGATCGAGAGTTGCTAGTTCGGGGGTCGAGACAGTCACCGGCAACAGCACAACCCGCTGCAAATCCGCCGGTAGGGACTCGACGGCGCGATACACATTCTTGAGATTGAAGCGTGCTCCCAGTTCAGGCAGCGATGGTTTGGGGTTCTGGCACCCTCCGAGAAGGAGGCCCAGGGCCAGAAGCCAGAGGCGGCGCGGATTGACGTGTTTCATGAGAACTGTGGCTGATTACTTTTCTGGGCCGGACTCGGCGACCACCTGAGCAATGAGGCGCGCAGCCGAGGGCAGCGTCTGACGAAGAGTGCCAACCCGCTGGTGCAAGGCGTTGACCCAGCCGTCGAGGCCCATTTCCACCGACTGTCTGTATCGCCGGATAAGATCTTGGCTGACGGCTACTTCGCGTTCCGGCGGCAGGGCCGACTGGGATTCGCCTGCGAACAGGCGGCAGAGGATGAGGCCGGAGGAGTTGGCTGCCTCGTTGGACTGTGACACTTCGCTCCAGAGTGGGAGGGCCTCGTGAACATGTCCGTTGAGCAAGAGGGTCTCCGCCCGCTGCCGCTGCAAGGTGGGATGGTTGGGCAGGTGCTTGAGGGCCTCCCTGCTCCAGTCCAGGGCAAACTCCAGGGTGTCGCGTTGGCGGAGCGAGAGGGATCCACCCGCCTCCCAGACCTTGGCCTGCTTAGGGTTCTGCTCGATGCCTGCGTGCAGTAGGGTAAGGGCTGGAATAATCTGCCCCTCGTCTGCCTGGAAGGCGGCGAACTCTACCCGCGCCGATTCATTGAGAGGGTCGTCTTGAAGGGCTTGTTCAAAAGCAGTCTTGGCCTCGGCCTTGCGCCCGAGCTTTCGCAAGGAATGAGCGAGGCAGTGGGCCGGGGTTGCACTTCGGATATCCTGATGGATGGGGGTGAGTGCTGGTTGGTTTCGCAATTTCAGGCATTGTTGCAAGTGGGTGATACAGGGTTCCCAGCGCTGCAGTGCCGAATGAGCCAGACCCAGTATGAAGTGCTGCGAGGCCGTGCGGGCCTTGGGCGCAACGGCTCGGTCGTGGAAGAGGCTGATGACTTCCTGGTAGAGTTGGAGGGTCAGCAGGTGCGACGCGTACTGGGTGAGCAATACTTCCCTCAGCTCCGGGGGCGTCTGGGCGTAGGGCTGCTCCAGCATGGCCGTGTAGGCTTGCTGGTAATACCCGAGGCCGTAGTTCTGTCGACCAGATCGCCAGAGTTCCAGCCCGAGGTTCATGAGCAGGTTGACGTCGTTGGGGTATTCCTCGTTGGCTTGTTCTAGGAGGCGGAGGTTCCGCTGGATCTTGTCCCGACTCTTCACGACCTCGGCCTGGTAGCCATGGTGGATGAGTTGTGCGTCGCCAAAGAGGTTTTCCATCGACCACTTCTCACGATTTAGTTCGAGGCTGGCGTACACCTGTTCATGGATCCGGCTCACGTAGAACTGCTGGGGTGCATTGCGGAACAAACGGGGCACCTGGCTGACGCCGTCGGCTTCGCGACCGACGTCTACCATGGGCAGTCGGTAAGCGATGGCGTTGGGTGCCACGATCAGGGCTTTCAGCGCGTCGTGGTGTTCGCGGGATACCTCTTCGTCGGCGTCCAGGATGAGGATCCAATCACCTCGCGCATGCAGCAGGGCCGCATTGCGGGCCGCGCTGAAGTCGTCATCCCAGGTCCGGAAATGGACCTCGGCCCCGTGGGATCGGGCGATTTCGACCGTCCGGTCGGTGGAGCCGGTGTCGACCAGCACGATCTGGTTGGCCAACCCCCGCACCGACTTCAGGCATCCGTCGAGGAAGCGCTCCTCGTTCTTGGCGATGAGGCACACCGACAGGCGCGGCGGCAGCCCCTCGCGGAAGGGCGGTTCAGCCAGGGCGACCGTCGGCTTGTCAGGGCCGCTCCCGATGGCGGAGAGGGCTCGTTTGGCCTGCTTCCAGTTCGGGGTCAGGGCCACGGCCTTCTGGGCGCAGCGTCGGGCCAAGGAACGGTGGCCGACCTTGTTGGCCACCTCACTCAGGAAAATCCATCCCGAGGGATGGAAGGGGCGTTGCTCGATGGCCTCACCGCCAAGGCGCCAGGCGCCGACGAGGTCCTTGTCGCGCAGTGCGGTGCGTGCCGCCAGCAGGTCGCCGAGCAGGGCGGCCTCGGGCAAGGTGATCGGCTTGCCGGCCGCGGCCTTGGGCCGTTGCGTCGGTTGAGCGGGTTGGAGCGCCTGGCTCGTCGTCGCGGGCGTGGATGCATTTTTGGCCTCCTCTACGAACCGCCGAAGCATTGTTTCGAGTTCATTCCATTCGAGCTCGCGGGGGTATTTGCGGGCGGTGGCCAACCCTCCTTGCACGAGTCGCTCGCGTAACGCCCGATCCTCGATGAGTCGCAACGTGGCGTCGGCGATGGCCTGGGGCGACTGGATCGGCACCAACAGGCAGTTCTCACCGTCGCGGCAGTATTCCATCGCGCCTGGCGTCGCCGTGCAGACCACCGCGCAACCGGAGGCCATCGCCTCTTGTGGCGGACGCGGGCAGGAGTCGTAGTGCGAGGCGTAGATCAAGATGTCCGCTGTGCCGAACAGCACGGTTTTCATCTCGTCGGACGGAGCGACATAGAATTCGCACGGAAAACGCTGGAAGATCTCCGGCGGGCTTCCGGACATGCGGACCGCCGTGAAATTGGGATGTCGCTTCGTCACCACGAGCAGCGCGTCATGGATGTCCTGAATGCCTTTGAACAAGAGCGGTTCTGCGGACGAGCCACGCATATCCGGACCCACGATCAGGATGCGCACCCTGGAACCGGGCAAACTGCGTTGCAGCGGTCGGAAGAGGGTCTGATCTGTGCAGACCGGCAGCAGGCCATCCGGCTTGCGCCCGGTCATGTTCTCCACGGCCCGCGCCAGATTGTGTGAATTGGGAACGAAGCGGACCTGCGGCAGGAGATACGATTCGCGGGAGAGCTCCCGCCATCTCCGGTTTTCCGGCGAGTCGGCGAGCGTCGTATCGGCGAAAACGAACTGGTCACCCTGAGCGTAGTAGACCTTGACCGCGGCCTTCACCGCCAGCAGCTCGTGGGCGTTCATGAAGTACGTGGAAATCACTACGTCGCTGGGCGGAACGTGGAGAGCCATCGCCTGACCCGCCGGAACTTGCACCACCCGCATCTTGAAGGTGAACCAATCCGGCTTCGGCGTGTAGGTGACGATGGTCACGTCATGGCCGCGGCGCTGCAATTCGTCGGCCTGGCGGAGCAACGTCTGGTTGCCACCGGTGACGCCAAGGATGCTGCTGATGAGATAGGTGACGCGGAGAGAAGCGAGCGATTGCGCATTGCGGCTTGTCGATTCCGCTTGGGCGGCGGCCTTGCGCAGTACGTCATCGGCCCAGGCGCGTGTCTGGGCATTGTAGAGTCCCGGATGGTTGGACACGATGGTCGCGATCAATCGTTCTCGCTTCTGGTTCGCATCGCTCAACATGCTCGTGCTGCTCTTGCGGTAACAGGCCAGCGGTTCGGGAATGCGAAAGCCCTCCCAACCCTGCTCCACGCAGCCAATCCAGAAATCCCAATCTTCGTACCCTTCTCGCATCGCCTCATTGTAACCGCCGACCTGCTGCCATGCGGCTTTCCGGACCAGACTCATCGCGCACACGATGTTGTCTCGCGAGATGAGCGTCGCGCGGTCGAAATCCGGGAGCGGAAACACAGTGGTCAGGTCCCCGAAGTGTTGAATGTGCGTGTAGGCGAATCCGACCTTGGGCCGGGTGTCCAACACCGCCTTGGTCTTCTCCAGCATCGTCGGTTGGATGCGGTCGTCAGCGTCCAGGAGGAAGATGTATTCTCCTTGGGCGGCGCGGATGCCGGCATTGCGGGCGCTGGACAGTCCGCCATTGGCCTTTTCCAGAAGTCGGATACGGGCAGGGCGCTTTTGCCTAAGTTGCTCGGCGACAACACTGGTATCGTCCGGGCTGCCGTCATTGACGATGATGAGCTCCCAGTCGGTGAAAGTCTGGTCCAGCACGCTCTGCACCGATTCGGGCAGATAGTGCGCCTGCTTGTAGCAGGGAATGATGACCGAGACAGCCGGTCCCGCCGGCGGCTGATTGCCTTCGATGAAGTGGAGCGACACTTCCTGATGGCAACCCGTGGGTATGAAATTGAAGTAGATCGCCACGTCCAAGCGCGCGCCGGCTCGGAACTGCTGGGCAAGCCGCTCTGGCAAGTGATCCGACTCACCCCCCACCCGATTCTGGCACTCCGTTTGTACCAGGTTGATCGGGTTGCAGAAGGCTCGCGACAGATCGAAGCAGAGCAGTCGCGGATGACTGGCTTGAAAACGCGGTGCCCGGCTAGCGAATTCACCCTCGAGCGTGTTGGGGTTTCTGAACGGCATTTCGCGCAGCAACTGCAGCACGTCCGCGGTGCGATACACTGAACTCGATACCTCCAGCGGGTAATTGAAATCGCAGTCCGCCTTCGTCCAGTCGTAGCTGAGGATTTGCGGGGTCACGGTTTCGAATGACGGCAAGGCCTGCGTCTTGTTGAGCGGATAGCAAAAAGTCGTGTTGCGACCCAGCCGCATGGAGAACCCGACCGCCTGGGGATGGTCTCTCAACGCATCGACCATTTCAGTCGCCGTGAAGTTGCGGATGAACATGTTGTCGTCCACCACGAACAAGACCGCTTCGGAAACGCTCAGAAGTTTGAGAAGGTCACTGCGAAAATCGTGTTCGGCCACAAACCCCACCGACGGGTATTCCCGAATGAGCGCATCGTAGAGGGGTTGGTATTCCGCCGAGGCGCGATACAAAACCTTTGTCTGGCAACGATCCGCGTCCTGGCAGCGCGCGAAGAAGGAACGCAGCGTGCCGTCCAGTTGAAGGGGACGGTCTTTGGAGAATACGATTACGGTGATTTGCGGAAATGGGGTTCCCCAAGTGACTTCGCGAGTCTGGCTTGCAACATCAGCCTTTGGAGAGTTTTGGCTGGTTGAGTTCTCGGAGATTTTCGATGTCATAGAGCGACAATTAATTTCATAGAGGCTATTTTGTGTGCGCAAATATATATTATTAATTTTTCAGCGGTGCTGACTCGATTCATTGTTTTAGATGGAATTGTTCAGCTTCACTGCTTCCACAAAATAGCCAACTGTGAAACGTTCATCAAAACACTTGTCATCCAAAGAAAAGAACAAGCGGGGTAAAATTTCAATGAGCAGTTTGTATATATCAGCAGCTTCTGGACCGTGAAGTTGTGGGTTTTGTCCATAAATTGAGGCTGCTCGAGAACATTCTTGTGCAAGATGTTTGAAGAATCCACCGTTGGGTGTGATTTCAATCGCTTCCATTCCAGCTTCTTTGGAGAACCGCTTGTACCATTCCGGGGTATAGCCCCCATAGAAATGAAATGGCAGTTGATGCAGTCCCGATCCGAGCGGAGCCGTGATGAAGGCCCTCCCGCCAGGTCGGAGCAACCGTGAGATTTCCTTGAGAACCTGAATGGGCTCGGGGACATGCTCCAGAACCTCTGTGCAAAGAATCACATCGAACGAATGGTCCGGTGCGGGAATCGCGAGTATCTCCGAGACGTAATCGATGTGCCCGTAGGCGCTGGTGCCGCCGTGTTTTTCTGCGCCTTCGTATTTTTTGAAATCGTGTGTTTTGTAGTCGCAGTGGGAAAACAGAGGCCGATACAGGCAGGTTCCTGCACCCATGTCCAATACGCGGGAAGCTGCAGGAACACTACGGGCTTTGGCTTGTAGCCATCGGTCCCGGCATCGCTGGTTGAAATCGTGAATTTCATCCAGTGGCAGGACTCCGCTGTTCAGAACAGGGGGTGCTGTGTGGGGGGGTGCCGGGAAACCAACCGGTGCCGGATTTGTGCTGGGCACCGTTGGTGCCGACGCTGATTCGGCTATATGGATATTTTTTAACCCACAATGAACGTTGTTCAGTACTGAGCGTAACTGTTGGGTCCAAACGGTGTGAGTTGGTTTTTCAGCAGGAGCCACCGTGCTCTCCCATAACAATTCATCCGCAACAGCCAACAATTGATCGGGACTCAGATTCTGTGTTTTGGTCCCGAGAGCCTGCACGTTGCACAGATAGGGAGAGTGTGGCCAGCGGTTGGTTTGTGTGTTGACATTACTAAATCCAAACCGTTTCAACGTATGCTGATAACGTTCGGGAAACCAATGGTCCACGTGGTAGGCCCAGGAGGCCGCTTGGTCACCGGCCAGGTGACGCACGGTGCCCATCTTCACCTGCCAAGGCAGGTTGGATGTAAGGATATCCGCACTTCCCATCAAATCGGGAGTTTCGATATGGAGTTTCCCTCCAATCTTGAGCCATTGTTGCCATTTGATCAGCATTGCCAACGCGGTGACGCGGTTGAAATGCTCAAAGACATGGTGAAGCCGAATCTCATCTACGGATTGTGGCGGAAAATCCAGCTGGGTGATGTTGGCCGTATAGTCGGCCTTGACCTGCATGACGTTGTGCTCGTCGGGCGGGTAGTCGATATTGACGTATCCCGGGAAAATCTGTTCTCCGCAGCCCAGGTGCAGTCTCAAGGGCTTACCTGGACTCCAAAGTTTCCGAGCCTCCAGGTCGCTCAAAACGGACGATGATCCGGAGGCTGACACCGGTGAATTCAGGATGTCGGCCCGGGCGTAAATATCGCCCCATAATTCGGGATCCGATGACTTTCGCAGCAAAACAAAGAGCTCTTCAGCGGAAAGCCATCGTTCGCTAACATAATGGTCCAAGGTGCCGATTTTGGCGTTGAATTCACAAAAACCGATAGACTCCAGATGGCGCGCGCAGTCTCTGTTGTTGTCGAGGAACTCGGTGGTGAATTCGAATGAAAGCAATGACACGCGCGAATTCAGGCCCCGCAGCACCTCCAGTTCAAAACCTTCGACATCAATCTTCACATAGTCGGGCTGACCATGGCGGGCGATGGCGGCATCGAGTGTTGTAACGGGGACTAGAATCTTTCGGTCCCATTGATAATTGGCGAAGCGCCCTTTCTTCCATTCCGGGGAAAAAGTGGAGATGGTATTCGCGGCCGAACAGATTGACAGTTCCATCACTCCGGACTGCATAGCGAGTCCAGCGCCCTCGATCACCACATTCGGGTTGTTCGCGAAGCGTTGTTGGAGGTGTTTAACGCAGTCTGGTTGAGGCTCGAAACAGACTATCCTAGCACCGCTCGCGACAAATTCGGCGGCTTTAGCTCCAATGTTGGCTCCAATATCAAATACCAAATCACCAGGCTTAAAAAGCGTCGGTCTCGGCGCAATGGTATAGGGCGCGGAGTGCCCCGTGTCTTTGTTCATTGAATTGAGTTTTGAATTTGATTCCCGATGCCCCACGTCAATATGCCGAGTCTCGATCTCAGGGTGCCCAAGCGATGATCGAGAACCGTGGAGTGCGTTCATTTCTGGACCTGAAAGCACGATTTATGCCGGAAGCTTGTTGCCTCGATTGAGGTCTTTATTGCCGCACAATGACTTGAGTCCCGGAGGACCTTGTTCTATTTCGAATCGTTGCGGCAAAAAATGCCGAAGATCTCGAAGTGGTGCGCCAATGCGATCGACCCGCCGGTCGCCGCTGTGCACCAACGGGTTTGTCTCTTGAATGGGCCCCGAGATGGGGCTGAAATTTCCTCGACCCTTGAAAGGCAGCGCTTTTCTCTGAGCGTGCTTGGGTCGTGCGTATTCCGACGCAAACCGGACACCAATCCGATTCAAACCGGACAGTGTTCCGATTGAAGTCGGACAGTCGTCCGGACTGATGTCGGACAGTTTTCCGATGGGATCGGAAGGGTGTCCGGTTTGGTCCGGAACGGTGTCCGACAAAGCAGGAAAGTAGGGAAGCGACGCAGAGTAGAAAACCGCCGTAAGGGTTTGCCTGCCGGAAGGCAACGAAGGCAAGCGACCTGCATGGCACGACCACCACTACACATGCGTCAAATCAACGAAATCCTCCGTCTCCGCCATCAAGGCCAACTATCAGTCTGCGACATCGCCCGCGGTTGTGGGTTACCCGCCAGCACGGTGGGCGATTATCTCAAACGTGCCGAAGCGGTGAACCTCGGTTGGCCCCTGCCCGAGGGGCTCAGTCAGAAGCAACTTCAGGATCAATTACTCGGTTGCCCCCTCCCCACAGCGCCGACATCAGACTCATCCAAACCACTGCCAAACTGGGCTCAGTTGCGTCAGGAGGCGAGTCGCGGCCCATCAGCGGAGCCATCAGAAGGAGCGCTTTACCACGCTCGATGAACATCGGCCCAAGTCCCATCAGAAGCAGCTGCAGTGGACTCCTGGTCGACTTGTCGCGTGGGCCCAGACCTTGGGCCCTAACTGCGCCCGGGTGATGGAGGAGATTCTGCGAAGCAAACCCCATCCCGAACAAGGTTACCGCTCATGTCTGGGCATCATGCGGCTGGGCAAAGCCCTCGGTGCCCAACGGGTCGAGGCCGCCTGCGTGCGAGCCCTGCATTTCAGCACCTGCTTCTACACGAGCATCAAATCCATCCTGCAGAGCAGGCTCGAGAGCCAGTCCCTGGAACACGAACCACCCATGGTGCATCAGGATGAGCCGAAGCCACAGGCTGGGATCTTGAAGTCCACGCGCACGGCGCATGAAACCGTGCTCGCGGGCGAGAACGTCCAGATTGGCAGGGAGCCAGGAGGCGAGGATTGCCCATTCCTCAGGGAGGGAGTCCGAATTGGAAACGATGCCTTCAGAATGTCGGCTCCGGGCAAGCTTTAGTAGTGTTTTTAAGTTAACGCATATGGGACATGGCCCGGTCGGTGGAATGGTTGAAGTCCACGATGTAGCAGAGCTGAGACAGTTGGTGGTGCGCGCCTAGCAGGGCGGCTTCCCAGATGCTGCCCTCATTGGCTTCGCCGTCGCCAATCAGGCAGAAGATGCGGTGCTGGGACTGCTTGATTCGGTAGGCAAGGCCATACCCAGTGCCATCGGGAGCCCATGTCCCAGCGAGCCAGTGGACGCCTCCACACCGGGAACCTTGTTGCTGTCGGGATGTCCGCCCAGCAAGCCGTCATGAGCGCAAAACCGATCAAGTTCCGCTGCGGGAAAGTAGCTGAGTTCCGCCAGCACGGCATAGAGGGCTAGCGAACCGTGGCCTTTGCTCAGGACGAATCGGTCGCGGTCTGTCGGGGATTGGCCTGCGAAGGCGTGGTGCTGCATGACTTTGCCGTACGGCACACTCAGGATGTCCAGTATGGAAAGCGCACTGGGAACATGGCCCTCGCCAGCGCGACTGGCGGCCCGCACGATCGAGCGCTTCATGCTCTGAAGGGTGTCGCGGTGCACCAAATCAGCGGCCGGGCTCGGATGGATGGCGGTCACAGTTGGGATGCTGGTGCAGTAGGGGAAAGTAGGGCGAGGCTGGTTGATTTCATTCCCGCGAATCGGCCTAGTCAGCACCGCGGGACGCTCAGGTGGAGCGCTTACGGTGGACACGGCCGCCTCTAAAAGGTTGGTGGCAGCGAGGGGAAAAGTGCAGTCCTCCATAGAAAGGTGGGGCAGGTGAGTTTTTATTGTTATGCCCGCCCCTTATTGAGCGGATTTTAGTCTTCGGTGGATTGCTGGATGCCAATCACTGCGTCCCGCCGAACCGCTGCTGTAGAAACTTGAGCTGCTGGTTGATCGTTTGCTGGGCCGTTTCCATCTGGACGAAGCTGTCGATCAGGCGCTGGCGGTTGGATTGGACCCGCTTTTCGAGGTCGGTGACCTGGGTGTCAATGGCGCTCGATTGCTTGGTCAGGGCGTCTTGCCGAGTGATAAGCGAGCCGTCCTCGCCGATTGTCTTCTCGAGATAGGCCTTGAGCTTCGTTGCGATGCCCTTGTCCGGGTCGTTGAAGAGGGTCTTGAGTTCGCTGAGATTATTGGCGATTGCGTTATCCAGCGCGGCTTCGTTTTCCAGCTTCAGTTGGTCGGTGGTGCCGGTGGTTTCGATGCCGATCTTGGCCAGAGAATTGAGAGTGCCGGTCAGTCCCGTAGCCTGGTTGTAGGAGATGGCTCGTAGCTTGGAGGCGATTTCGTTGGCGTCTGTGTCGCCGGCCAGTGTGGAGCGGGTAACCTTTCCGGCCGAGTCGGTGGAACTGGAGGTCAGGGAGTCGATCGTGGACTGCGCACGGTTGTAGTCCTCGATGAAGTTCTTGATGGCGCCCTTGATGGCGCTGGTGTCGGAGGCGAGTGAAATGGTCGAGGTGCCGGTCTTGAGAAGGGCGATGGAAAGGCCTTCGATTCCGGTGGTTTCCTCCGTCAGCGTGTTTGAGTGGCTGTTAAGGACCGATCCGCCATTGATGGTGTAAAGAGCGTCGTTGCCAGCAATGAAGGTAGATCCGGACGCCAGGCCTGCGGCCGCAAGAAAGTTTCCGGTGACGTCCTCGACGGCCACACCGAGGTTTCCGGTGACCTTGTTGGTCAAGGTGAACTGGTCGTTAACCCGGTCGTAACTCATGTTCACGCCGGCCGCTGAGGCGTTGATGCGGTCCATCAAGTTCTGAACCGAGTCGCTCGAGGCGTTGAAGGCGATGGAGACGCCGTTAATTTTGAATTCACCGGTTCCGGAACCGCCATCCGAGACCGCCGTTTGGAAATTGGCCGAACTGAGTGTGTTGGCCGGTGTCACACTGCCGAGGCTGGATGCGCTGACCAGTTCGTTGGTGCCGTTGTTGGACAGTCGGGCCACCGATAGAAAATTGGAGGTGTCGGTGGCGCTGCCCACGACCAATGAAGCCCCGCCGCCGCCGAGTCGTTTGAGGGTGATTTTGTCGGTCGTGGCGTCGTAGGATCCCTTAATGTTGCTGGTAGTGGCCGTGTCAATCCGATCGAAGACGTCCTTCAGCGTGTCGACCGTGGCGTCGATGGTAATTTGCTTACCATCCACCGTGATGGTGCCCGCACTAATGGGCGGGTTGAAGCCCTTGCTTGCCAACATGCCAGAAGAGACGTTGGTGGACGAATACAGGTTGGCACCGACGCCCAAGGCTCCCGCCGTTTTGGAGGCGGTGGCCAATTGGGTGACGTTGAAGGCGTAAGTGCCTGAGGCGGCACCGGCCGAGGCGGTGGCGCTCAAGATCGTGGAATCGCTCACCGTCGCCTTGCGGGCCTGAAGCACGTCGTTGGAGCTCAGGTTTTCCGTTCGGTTCTTCAGCACGGACAGTTGGGTCTTGATGCTGCCAAAGGCGTTGTTGCGGTTGAACAGTGTGCCCTGTTCGGCGCGAAGACGCTTTTGTGGCGACCGCTCGACATCGGCCAATTGGTTGACGAGTGTCCGCCAGTCGAAGCCGGAGGCCAGCCCTGAGAGCCCTAGTTCCATGACAGGGGGGTATCGGTAGGCTTGTTCGCTTTCTTGAGGTTTTGATGCGCCTCCGATGGGGTTTCGGTTGTCTGCGCGCAACTTCACCCTTTGAAAATGCCCGCCAGATCGACACTGTGGCGGCTGATTTTAGCATGAAGCGCACGCACCATTGCAATGAACTCCGCGCCTCGGATGCTGGCCGCGCGGTCATCCTGACCGGTTGGGTCCACTCCCGACGCGACCTCGGCGGTGTCCTCTTTATCGATCTCCGGGACCGGGAAGGACGCACCCAGACCGTGTTCGATCCGTCGGACTTACCGACGGCCCTCTTCGATGTGGCTTCCAAGCTTCACGCGGAGTCGGTGATTGAGATCGAGGGCAAGGTTCGGGTCCGGCCTGAGGGCACCCGTAACGCCAAGATTTTGAGCGGCGAGGTGGAGGTTCAGGTTCAGTCGATGACCGTCTTGAACCCCTCGGCGATCTTGCCCTTCCAGGTGGACGACCCCGAGGTGGCCAACAAGGTGAACGAGGAGCTGCGCCTGCAGTACCGCTACCTCGACCTGCGTCGCCCCGAGATGATGCGCAATTTGCGGTTGCGCTCTAAGGTGGCTATCGCGACGCGCAGCTACATGGACGATCAGGGTTTCTTGGAAATCGAGACTCCGACGCTCTTCAAGTCCACGCCAGAGGGCGCGCGGGAGTTTTTGGTGCCTAACCGCCGTGAGCCCGGGACCTTCTACGCGCTGCCGCAGTCGCCGCAGCAGTTTAAGCAAATCCTAATGGTCAGCGGTGTGGAGCGCTATTTTCAGTTGGCCCGCTGCTACCGGGACGAAGATTTGCGCGCCGACCGCCAGCCGGAGTTCACTCAGGTGGACATCGAGATGTCGTTCATCGAGCGCGAGGATATTTACGCGCTCATCGAGGGGCTGCTGAAGCGGGTCTGGAAGACGGCCCTCAACATGGACATCCCCACGCCGTTCAAGCGGATTTCCTTCGAGGAGGCGCTGAACCGCTGGGGCATCGATAAGCCCGACACGCGCTTCGGCATGGAGTTGGTGGATTTCACGGAGGACTTCCGCGGGTCGAAGTTTGGTGTGTTCGGCAACTGTGTGGCCGGTGGCGGCGTGGTGAAGGCCATGAATGCCAAGGGTCTGGCCGGCGCGACTCAGGGGCAGATCGAGACCATGACGGAGTACGCCAAGAGCTTCGGTGCCAAGGGGTTGGCGTTCATCAAAGTGGAGAATGGGGAGTGGAAGTCTCCGATCGTGAAGTTCTTCAACGAGGCTGAGAAGGCGGCCCTCACCGAGAAGTTGGGCATCGAGCAGGGCGATCTGATTCTCTTTGCCGCCGACCAGTGGCTCAATGCGTGTGAGATCCTGGGCAAGATCCGTCTCTACTGCGTTGAGGTGCTCAAGGCCCAGGGCAAGCTGGTGGTTGATCCGACCCGTTTTGATTTCCTTTGGGTCATCGAGTTCCCGCTGTTGGGCTTCGATCGGGAGATGAACCGTTGGTATTCGAGCCATCATCCGTTCACGGCACCGGTGGCCGAGGATATTCCGTTCCTCAAGACCGACCCGAAGAAGGTTCGCGGTCAGCACTATGACATCGTGGTGAACGGTGTGGAGTTGGGCGGGGGATCGATCCGGATCCATCAGGCCGATGTGCAGAAGACGATCTTCGAGGAGTTGCTGCAGATTTCCCCCGAAGAGACGCAATCGCGTTTCGGCTACATGCTGGAGGCCTTCAAGTACGGGGCCCCGCCGCACGGTGGCATCGCGTTGGGCTTCGATCGCCTGTGCGCTATTTTGTGCGGCACGACGAGCATCCGGGATGTCATTGCCTTCCCTAAGACGGCCAAGGGCACTTGCATGATGAGCAGTAGTCCGAGTGCGGTGACTTCGCGGCAGTTGCGAGATTTGCACATCGAGGTGAAGGCGGCCAAGAAAGAGGCCTGAAGGTCCGATCTCTGAACGGCTGATTCAGTCTGCGCTAGACCCCGGTTTTCTTGATCCGAACGGATGAGGAA
>SXXZ01000383.1 GCA_005789375.1 Verrucomicrobiales bacterium
CACCATCACGGCTTGATCGGGGAGGTGACGAGCTCGGGCTTTTTCGGGACGATACCTTCCGGGCCGACCACGAACGCTGGTTCAACTTTGTCGACCTTGACATCTGTACGAAGAGGATTTTTCGTAAACAGTTCATTGAACGTGGCTTGATCTATAATATCGCCCTTTTGATACTTCGAACCCGGAATCTCTACCACCACGAGTAAACCACCCACCGGTACGGCAACAAGGCCAGGACTAGTCACAACCTCGCCAGGGAACGCGGCGACAGCCTTGTCAAGTTCAGGCTTCGTCAGGGTCTGACCAGCTTTCAGCACAACCTGACCATTGACAACGACATCCTTACTGACCACCACCACGTCGGTCTTTTCAGAACCATACCGGGCGACGACCTTGTCAAGTTCGGACTTTGTCAGAGTCTGGCCAGCTTTCAGTACAACCTGACCATCGATTACGACATCCTTGCTGACCACAGTCGTCTGGATGTAATCACCCGGGGTCGGTTCGGGACGACGAGACAGTACTGGCAGACTCAGACTGACGTTGGCCGACTGCTGGACAACCGAAGAAGTTCCTGCGGGCCGAGACATCGTGTTAGCGACGACAGAGGCTGCAGCGGGATCGAACATCTGGCCGCCGCACACTTCGTAGGAGGCACCACGGTAAGACACCGTCACGCAACCGGCCCAAACAGCAACCGTTCCGTTGTCAGTAACCTGGTACTCCGAGGAACGAATGACGGCCGTCACGGTCGAACCCTTAACGATGTAGGAGGACTGAGAAGAGGTTTTCTTCACGTAACCGGCCACAGTACCCACCTTGAGGTTGATCTTGGTGGTGATCACCGGTTCGGAACCGGATTTGTCGACCGAAAGCTCGTCGAAGGAAATCGAGGAATCCGGAAGGACAACAACAGTCGGACCATTGTCGGCAAGATACAAGTTGGCCTGAGCACCGGCACCGGTCTCAATCTTTTGGCCTGTCTTGATCGCCTCGCCCACGAACGCGGCCTGACCGTCCACTTTGACGCTGCCCTTAATTCCGGTGAGTTCAGCTTTGCCAGTTTCAGCGGCAGAGAGAGAGGAACCCGCCATCATCGCGGTGATCGCGCAGAGGCCGGCGAAGCGGGGAGAGATCCCGATCAATTTCATGGTATCGCGTGTAAGAGGTTGAATTTTGTTTCTTCCGGAGGTTAGGAACCGACCTTGGGAAGTCAACCGGGAATTCCGAGGAAACCACCTACAAAGATCGTCCTAATTTTGCTAATCTGCGGATAACTCTGAACCGGCGAAGTCTTAGAATCAAGACTTTGCCGCCACGATTTCAGTTAACCCGGCGGACCATAACTCCCATGCGCTCAGCAGCTCACGAGATTGCTCCACATCCGGAGAGCGCATGGGAAGCCGAACCGACCCTACCGCGACCCCTTCATGAGACAGAACTGTCTTGAGGGAACCCAGGTACCCGCTCTGACCCAGAATCTCAATCAGGCGGATGGAATGCCGCTGCGCACGACGGGCCAGGGCCCAATCTCCTCGGGCGGCCGCAGCCTGCATGGCTCGGTACAAGGGAGCCGCGAGATTATAGGTCGACCCCACAGCTCCAGTGACTCCCAGAGTGAGTGCTGGCAAGAGCAAGTCATCGCACCCGTAAAGCAACTCTTGCCCCGGACTCAAGGCCTCCACACAGCGCTGCAGCAGCACTAGGTCCGGATTGCTGAACTTCAGCCCAGCCATGGTAGGAATCCGCTGGGTGGCCTGAAGGAGAAATCGATCCGAGGCCAGATGGATTCCGGTCATGCCCGGCAGGTCATAGGCATGAAACGGCAGACCAGGAGCCCCGGAGGCAATGAAGGCGCTCGACTCAACCCACGCCTCCACATCCGCCGGCTTGAAGTAGCTCGGAGCCAGAGCAGCAATGCCCGTTGCTCCAAATTTCTGAGCATGGACCGCCAATTCGCGAGCCTCCCGAAGGCAATTGGAGCCGACATGAATAATGCACCGCAAAGAAGTGCCATGGAGAACGGCAATCCAGCGTTCAGCCAATTGACACCGCTCAACCGCGCTGAGGGAGTGACTCTCACCGGTGGTACCGTTGACAAAAACACCGTCTACACCTTGCTGAACCAATCGAGCGGCCAGAGCCTCCACAGGCCCCAAGTCTAAAGTTCCGTCCGGGGCGAAGGGAGTTACAGGAGCAGCGATCAGGGGAACTCGGATCGGAAATTGAGCATTGGGGGGCATGGCGGGACTGGAAGTTTCGTCAGCGCTTCGATTTGAATGCAACGCGGGAAAACACAAGCAACCAGTCAACGCGGATCACTTTCCGGGTTTAAAAAGTACGGATGCGTACTAACCTCTCAAAAACTGAGGTCACTTATGCCCATACCCACTGTCGCTCCTGAAGCCGTCGCCGCCGCCAAGACCCAACTTAACCAGCACCTGCTGGAGATCATCGAGTGGCACTTTAACCCCGCCACCGGGTGCTCCTTCTGGCTGGATTGGGCCCGCAAAAACTGGGATCCGCGCAAGGAGATCACCTGCTTTGAAGACCTGTTGAAGTTTTCCCACTTCCAGGATGAATCACTGCGCGACTTGCAACCCGAGGTTTGGGTCCCGGCCGAGTTCAAGGGCAAGCCCTTCAATATCTTCGAGACCGGTGGCACCACCGGTATGCCCAAGCAACGCATCGGGTGGAACGACTACAAGGTCGATTACTCCGAGTTCAGCGACAAGATCGACGACACCCACTTCCCGCGCGGGGGATCTTGGCTGATGATGGGGCCCACCGGTCCTCGCCGTCTGCGCCTGGCCATTGAACATCTGGCCAACGTCCGCGGCAGCTCCTGCTACTTCATCGACCTCGATCCGCGCTTCGTGAAGAAGCTCTTGTCGAACAAGCAGTACGACGTGGCCAAGCAATACATGGCCCACGTGGTCGACCAGGCCGCAACCATCCTGAAGCACCGCAAGGTCAGCGGCCTCTTCACCACGCCCAAGTTGCTGGAGGCCTTGGGCGAGCAAGTGAACCTCTGGGAAGCGGGTATCCGCGGCGTGTTCTGCGGCGGCACCTCCATGAAGCCTCAGGAAGTGCGCTTCATTGTAGAGGAACTGCTCGAGGGACGCATCGGATTCTACCCCACCTACGGCAACACCCTCATGGGTCTGGCCGCGAGCGTGCCGCTGCAGCCGGAAGATAATTTCAGCGTGACCTATTACGCGCCGCAGCCGAGGGCCGTCTTGCGCGTGGTTAAACCCAACGCCACCGATGAGTTGGTCAACTACGACGAATTCGGCCGCGTCGAACTCACCACCCTGACCCGCGAGTTCTTCATGCCGCGGTTCCTGGAGCGCGACGAGACCATCCGCCGTGCGCCGCGCCCCCCTTACGCCTGGGACGGCGTGGGTGATGTTCGTCCGTTCGGTGCGATGGAGAAGACCATCGTCGAGGGCGTGTACTGACGTCCTGGGCTGTCTTGGCCCGAAGCCCCAAAAACAACGCCGACTCCGTGTCATCCACGGGTCGGCGTTTTCATTTTGGGAGGGATTTCACGGAAGCGCCGACGCCATCCGCAGAGGAACTCAAGGCGCGGAGGCCGCCTTGGGCACCGAATTGGTCTCGGGCTTTGCCGGGTCGGCTTTGGCTCCGGCGTCCTTCTTTGGGAAGTGATAGCGGTGCTTCAACACTTCGGGGATGTCCTCCTCAAGCTTGTCGGTGCTCCATTGCCAGCCGAGAAAGGCCACGACAACCAACGCAAGGTAGAGCTTCCAAGGCCGGCGGGTCTCCTCAAAGGGATCCACTAGATCGCGGGTTGAACCCGGCGGTAACTCGGCAATGGCCGTCAAACGCGTACCGAAAGGCACATTAATCCGCGCCTTGGCGTTCACGGCCCAACCATTGGCGTCGAGAATGGGGCCCAGGTTCCGCTTGCGCAGCTTGATGTAGGTCATCACCAGCGACGGTCCCGAGATGATGACCATGATGCCCAGGACGGCACCCACCATGGCGAAGGCGCCCTGCGCCCATAGGTCTTTGCCCAGAGTGGCGACCGCCGCAAAGAAGCCCCCGATGGCCCCGAAGGCCACACCCAGGGCGGCGACCGTGCCGATGTCGACTTTCTGGGGAACACTGGCCGCCGGTGCCACCGCCGGTGCCGCTCCCTTGGTCACTGCCGCCGTCGCAGCGGCCGTGAGCTTCTGACTGGCCGCCGCATCCGCCTCGGCCGCCCGCTTAGCGATTTGCTCTTCCACCCAACGAACGAAGCGCTTGTACGGCTGCCAAAAGGCCTGACGGAGGCTAATGGGGTTGACCACGATCTTGGTGATGGTGGCGTCGTAATCGAGCCCCTTGCGGTCGTAGAAGACGCCATTGCGGCCGACCATGAGATTCTCGTCGTCGCCCTGGGAGAAGATGGCCACCACGGTCATCTTCTGGCTGTTCGCCTTGCGCACGCACTCGACGTAGGCCAAGTAGGCTCCGGCCAGGCTGGCCATCACCGCGTGCTTGGCCGGATCGGCCACCGTGATGCAGAGATTGCAGGACCGCTGGTCGAGGTAAAGGACGCCCGCCTGGAAGATCGCCGGTGACCCACCATCATAGAGGTCGCGGAAGTTCACGAAGTTCGAGGCGAGCACGATCAGGTCGCGGTGGAAGCGAACGAGTTTTTCGACCGAAGCAACCCCGGACGCCTCCGCCTCCAACTCGCGGTCGCGGGCGATGAGCGCGGTGATCGTCGTCTTGGCCGGCCCCCGAAGGATTTCCCGCACCCGGGCGATGCCTAAGGTCTCGACTCGGACTCCGGCTTTGGTCCCCAACCACGCGGTATGAGGAGCCAAGCAATTCTGAAGAGTTTGCCACTCCTCTTCGGTAAGGCTCTCGCGGTCTCCCAAGAGCGGCACAACGGAGGCTGAACGGAACGCAGCAATGGCGGCGGCATGGGCCGGGTTGAGACCCGTGACCAAGGACAGCGGTTGTCCAGGAACAATTCGAGACAAGGGAAAACCGGAGACCTCCTGCGCCGACAAGGTTAGGTCCTTGGTCAAGAGAGCCTTGTAATCGTCCTCGGTGCGGTTGAGCAGCGATGAAAGACGGCCATCGAAGGCAGCCAATCGGCCGCGACCAAAGTAGTCGTCGATCTTAACCTTCACCGCCAGCACCGCAGCCACCGCCGCGGCCGTGCCGGGTCCGGCGGGAAGTATTTTATCTGCATCGGATTCGGAGGCGCTCACCCAGGCCTCGAACCGGGTCAATTCGCCGAAGAACTCCTCCAGTTTCACCGCGTCAATACCCGGCTTCCCACTGCGGTCTATCACCGATCCAACGGCGGCCATCGCTTCACGAACCACTTGCTGGATCGCGGGTTCCTCGGCGGATTCAGGAATAATGACTCCATCACCATTGAAGACCGTGTTAGCGAAACTCTTAGTCGCCGCCGAGGCATCCTCAACGGTGATCACCTCGGCCGAGGCCTTGCCCAACTGACGTAAAATCACCCGCGCCGAGCCAAGGATCTGTCGCCCCTCGGGAAGGGCTTCATTCATCGCCGACAAGGCCACCCCATCACGCCCCTTCACGAGGTCATCGGAGTTCTTGAGCATTGATCCGGCCCAGCGAAGGGCCGTGATGAGTTCTTGGGCCCGAATGCGCCCGTCTGCGTCGGTGTCGATGAGTGCAGCGGTCTTGGAATCGAATTCGATGCCCGCGGTCGGACAGGCCAAGGCCACCCAGAGTTTCTGGTCCAACTGATCCAGGTTCATGAGGTCGGCTCCGGTCTGGAGCTTGACCTGATCAAACCCGCCGGCGCGGAAGAACTGCCAGAGGTGCGGTGGCCGAGGGGCGGAGGCGGGCGGTGTTTGCATGGGCGGACAGCAGCGTTGGTGACGACCAATAACAGCGGGATCCATCGGACGCCACCCAGTGTATCGGGCGATTCCGAGGTAAAATTCACCCAGGTATGGTGATCTCCGGCGGCGGCGGTGATTCCTTGAGACGGCGATGCATCTCAGGATCCGAGCGCTTCAGAAGCTCGAGGCGTTTCACAACCCCCTCACCCCCTGCCCCGCCGCTGTGGCAGGCGTCGAGTCGGGTATAAGGCTTGAAAGGCTGAGGCAGCCCGATCACCCGTGCCCGATCTGGCGTCCACTCGGCCACGGGACGCCGATCGAGAATCATCCAACTGTAGGGCAGACTGCGCAGGTCCACCCCGGCACGACGCCCGAATTGAACCCACTCCCCGTCAGTAAAGGCCTCGGTTGGGGCCTTGGCGAAAAAATGACACCAGTCGGTTTCCCGGCCAGCGACCTGGAGTCCGCAGGTCTGACGGTGCGGACACGGAGCAACGATGTGAAACTCTTCCCGCAACTGCTCGCGCAGGGTGATCAAGCCTCGACTGCAAGCATGGGTGCCGGGTTCCAACCACAAGATGCACTGGGCCGCTCGCACGGCCGTCATCAGTCGGGGCAGATCGTCTCGATGCAATTCATTGAGCACATGACTGATCACCAACGTGGTGCAGGAGTCTACCCCGGACGCATCGGGCTCTGCTCGAAGACCCGGGAATCGCTCCCGGGCCCTGCGGGCGGCAAATTGCATGGCAAGGGCGGAACGGTCGTGCAGGCGGACCTCCGAGAAGGTGGCCAGCCCAAAGGCATCGACCACGCAACGCGAGGCCACACCGCTGCCGCATCCCCAGTCCAGCAAGGAACCCGACGGTGGGGCCCAACCCAGACGCAACAACTCAGACAAAGCCGCCCCCCACTTCCAGGCGATCCGTTGAGCATAGGTAAAGTCGTAGCTCGCGAGGTCCGACACGGAGCGCCAATAAGGCTCACGGACCGGCTCCGAGCGCAGGAACAACGCTCGCAATCGTTCCAGAGATGCCCAGTCCACTTCCTCCCAGGTCATGACTCCGTCGGGGTTTCGGATGAAACAGCGGGCACTGAAACCGGGGGCACGAATCCGGGCAACTCAAAGCCCAATCGCTCCGCCAGACGCTGACGGCTAATTCCGTGGAAGGCTGCGAAGTCGGACACGGCACGAGCTCGAGCCTCGGTGTCACCCAGAGGAGTTTTACGACGGATGGCCGCAATCATTAGGTTCTTGCCGGTGTGCTCGGTCGAAATGAATTCGAAGACACGGGTCTCGTAACCGGCCCACTCGAGCAGCAAGGCCCTCAGCGCGTCGGTGGCGAATTCTGCGTGACGCTCCCGAAAAATGCCGTGACGCAGCGAGCCGGCCAGCGGCGCAGCCACCGACAGTTGGGGCCGAACCTCACGATGGCAGCAGGGCGAGACCAACAACAGCGCGGCTCCAGACTGAACACCCTTGGCCAACGCCTCATCGGTCGCGGTGTCGCAGGCGTGCAAGGCCATCACTACCGAAGCGGACTCAAGACGGCTTGAGGCAATGTCGCCGGCCTCGAACTTCAACCGGGTGAATCCGCAACGGCCGGCCACGGCCCGCCCCTGCTCGACGAGACCTAGGCGCACCTCGACACCCAGGGCCGTGACCGCTCCGGTGCGGGTTTTAGTCAGGTGCTCATAGGCCGCGAAGGTCAGATAGGCTTTGCCACACCCCATGTCCACCAGGTGCAACGGAACGGTCGGATCTAGGTGAGCCCCGACCAACAGAGGCTGAAGAACTTCAACAAACCGATTGATCTGCCGGAACTTGGCCTCCATCCCGGCCTTAATCGAGCCATCGGCCGCGGTGACACCCAACTCCTTGAGCCAAACCGAATGACCCGGCACCGGCCTCGCCTTGGCACGATCGTGAGCCATATCGGGCACTTCGGTCACTTCGGGCTTACCCAGAAGCATCCGAGTCGGCCGCCCCTTGCGGAAGGTGAGCTGGACCGTGCTGATCGTTGTCGACAGGAAGGCATTGAGAAACTGCTGACCCAGAAGGTCGCGCAACAACTCGATCGCCTCGCCGTGCGAGAAGTTCTTGGTCACATCCCGCGTCGGATGGCGATACACGAAGGAGAGCACGGTCGAGTCCTTGAGAGACACAGGCCGGATGAACACATTGCGAATGCCCTCGGGTTGGAGCGACGCACCGAGGTTGAGCCGGACCAGGGTCCCGTCTTGAGCGCTCTGACGCACGTGGTCTAGGAAATCGTCCACCGTCTTGGAACTCATGACCGCTGATGCTAACCGATCGCGGGAGTCGGGGACAGGACGCTTTCTGGGGGCAGCGGTCCGGCCAGGCGCAAGTCCGCCACGCATTCCACATGCTGGGTCTGGGGAAACATGTCGAGCGGCTGCACCGTCTCCAACAAATAGCGTCCATCGGCGCACAAAATCTTAAGATCCCGCGCCAGCGTGGCGGGATGGCAAGAGACATAGAGAATCTGCCCCGGCCCGGTCCGGCGCAGCACCTCCAGGCTGGGGGGACGACAACCGACGCGAGGAGGGTCGAGCAACACCGAGGTGAGGGAGGGCTCCCATTTGGCTAAAAGACTTGGGAGAACCTGATCGGTATCGCCGGCCACATAGGATCCATTGCGGATGCCGCGGGATTCCTGATTGCGACGGGCCGCTCGGATGGCCGGTGCGTCCATTTCGACCCCGACAAAACTTTCCACGACATCAGCGACCTCCAAACTAAAGAAGCCTACCCCGCAGTAAGCATCGACCAAATGCCGGCCTCCGTGACTGCTCAGTCGTTCCTTCACTACGCGAACCAACTCAGGCAGCAGCAGAAAGTTGTTCTGGAAAAAGGAATTCTCTGGCACCTCCCAACCCGGGGCTTCCATCCGGAGCACCGTCTTGATCCCACCCTTGGGCGGCGGATTGCGCCGCCACTGTGTGATCGCCTCGTTGAGGGCCGGCTCAGCAATCGCACACGACTCGATGTCGCACACCAAGCCACAGTCGGTGCGTATGAAACCTAGGTTCAGTTTCTGGGCCGGCTTGTTCCACTGGCTGCGAACCAAGATGCGGTTGCGATAATGGTAGGGGTTCGGGCACGCGATTACCGGTTGGACCACGGCCGGATCAAAACCACCAACACGCCGAAACAGCTCGCTGATTTGCCGGTGCTTCCAGCGGAGCTGGGCGGCGTAGTCGATGTGCTGGTATTGGCACCCACCACATTCGCCGAAATAGGTGCACTTCGGTGTCACCCTCTCGGTGGAGGCAGTGAGGATCTTCACCAACTCGGCCCGACCGAAACTTTTCTTCACCTCGGTGAGCTTGGCCTCGACCACATCGCCCGGTGCGGTGAAGGGGATAAACACCACGAATTCACCCACTCGGCCGACGCCTTCCCCACCAAAGGCAAGGTCAGTGATTTCCAGACGCAGCCGCTGGCCGGCGATGGGCAGTCCGTTGGGCAATGTTTCCACCCCGCCGAATTGCCACGAATCGGGCCTCCGACAAAAGGACGGACTTGAGAGAAGTGACTATTCCCCGTTGGGATAGGACCCGAGAATTTTCACAAAACTGCAGTGCTGACCTAGCATTTCGATGGCCTTGGCGACCTTCGTGTCCTCGGCGTGACCGTCGATGTCGGCAAAGAAGAAATACTCCCAGGCCTTCCGCTTCGAGGGCCGCGACTCGATCTTTGTCATGTTGATGCGGAAGCGGCGGAAGGGAGCCAGCGCCCGATGCAATGCTCCAGCCTCATCACGCAAACTAAACATCAGGCTCGTACGATCGGCTCCAGAACTAGGACCGCATTGGCGGCCCAGAACCAGGAAACGGGTCGCATTGGCCGAGTTGTCCTGGATGTCCCGTTCGAGGATAGGGATCTTGTATCGCTCGCCCGCCAGTTCGCCGGTGATGGCCGCTGCGTGTTTTTCCTTCGCAGCCAACTCGGCTGAACGGGCGTTCGAGCTGGTCTCGACCACTTCGGCCTGAGGCAGACTGCGCTGAATCCAACCCCGACACTGAGCCAGTGTCTGCGGATGAACGTAGAGTTTGCGAATATCCTCACAGCGCCCCTTGGCGGCCAAGCAGTGGGAAATCTTGAGAACGATTTGCGAGACGATCTTCAGGTCGCTGTCCACGAACATGTCCAACGTGTGGGTCACTACGCCCTCGGTGGAATTCTCAACGGGCACGACACCATAGTCGGCCTGCTGTCGGGACACCTCGTTGAACACATCGGCAATGGTCCTCTGGGGCGCATAGGCAAGAGACGCACCAAAGCGGCGCAGGGCGGCCTGATGGGTGAAGGTCGCTTCAGGCCCGAGATACGCGATGGTCAGGCTGCGCTCCAAGGAGAGAGCGCAGGACATGATCTCACGGTAGATGGCCCGGAGTCCTTCGTTGGTGATCGGTCCCTGATTGTGGCGAAAGACCTTTTGGAACACGGCCCGCTCCCGGTGCGGTGCATAGATCTCCTGGCCGTGGCGGGTCTTAATGGCCCCGATCTCCAGCACGTGACGTGTGCGCTCGTTGAGCAGACGCACGATGTCGGCGTCCAACGCATCGATGGCCTGACGGTGTTCCAGCAAGGACATGGCTTTCGCCACGATGCCGGAACTCGCGAGCGGGGCGAAGGAGGTTTTTCACCGTCCTGCCAAAACCTACCTCCCCCGAGACAATCGAGGAGCCAGGAACATCCAAGGAAGTACGGCGCGTCGACTCCCAAGAACGCCCCATCCAGCAACCCGGGGCCGATTGGGTTAAATCGTTGACTCACCGTCCCTCGCGCCAAAAAAACAGCCCTCTGAATCGTTAGATCCGAAGGGCTGTTGATGTTTTTAGTGTTCGAGGCTTTCAGAGCGAGAACACCTGAGAGGAACCTTCTTCTCAGTCAAACGCGTGTCCGGCGCAGCAGAGGACGTTGCGCAACTTGTGGCGCACGAGTTCCTTCACAGCCTTGCGGGCCGGCGCGAGATACTTGCGGGGATCGAACTCCTTGGGCTTGGTCACCAAGACCTCGCGGATCGCGGCGGTCATGGCCAAACGCAAGTCGGTGTCAATGTTGACCTTGGTGCAACCCACGCGGCGGGCCACTTCGATGTCGGCCTCGGACACGCCGGCCGTCTCTTCGCCGAGGTCGCCGCCGTACTTGTTGATCTTCTGGGCGAGGTCCTTAGGAACGGAGGAGGCTCCGTGCAACACCAGCGGGTAGTCACCCATTCCGGCTTCGAGCAAGGCCTTCTTAATGGCCTTGAGGCGCTCGAGGTCCAGATGCTGTTCACCCTTGAACTTGTAGGCACCGTGGCTGTTGCCGATGGCAACGGCCAGCGAGTCCACGCCGGACAGCTTGACGAACTGAACGGCCTCATCGGGGTGGGTGTAAGCCCCGCCCTTGGAGTAGCTACCGCCCTCTTCACCGTCGTCATGCTGAGCGCCGACGAGCATGCCGAGTTCGCCCTCGACCACGCAATTATGCTTGTGGGCGTACTCAACGACCTTGGCGCAGACCTCGACATTCTTTTCGAAAGGATCATGCGAGGCGTCGATCATCACGCTGGTGAAACCCTCGTCGATGCACTGCTTGCACAGTTCGAAGCTGTCACCGTGATCCAGATGGATCGCGATGGGGATGGTGGACAGCTTGACCGCGGAGTCGATCAGCCCCTTGAGGTACACCGGATGAGCGTAATCACGGGCTCCCTTGGAGATTTGCAGCATCACTGGAGCCTTCTCTTCCTCGCAGGCCTCGATAATGGCCTG
>SXXZ01000384.1 GCA_005789375.1 Verrucomicrobiales bacterium
CTCGAGGCGTCGTCAGGCAAAGTCCTCTGGTCCCGGAATCTCGTATCGGAACTCGGCTTGAAGATCCCCGAGTGGGGATTTGCTGGGGCACCGCACATCGCCGGAGATCGGGTCGTGTACAATGCCGGCGATGCCGGATTGGCGCTGGATAAGGCCACTGGTAAGGAGGCTTGGACAAGCGGCAAGGGCTCGGCAGGTTATGGGACTCCAGTTCCCTTTTCTTTGGAGGGGAAGCCGGCTTTGGCCGTTTTTGGCCTTCGCCATGTAATCGTAGTCGATCCGGTGAGCGGTCATGAATTCTGGCGTCACCCTTGGAAAACTCGCTACGACGTCAACGCCGCAGACCCGGTGGTGATCGGCGACACCATGATCCTCACCTCTGGCTATGGAACCGGAGCCTGCGGCATCCGATTCACCGGATCTGGAGCCCAGGAACTCTGGAAGAATCAGGCCCTGCGATCACACATGCAGGCACCCATCGGAATCCGAGGCCACATCTATGGCATTGATGGCGATGGCGGAGATGCCAATGCGCGACTCAAGTGCCTCGAGGCCACGACCGGCAAGGTTGTCTGGGAATCCCCGAAGGCTGAAACAGGCGTGCTGACCGCCGCCGACGACAAACTGATCTGGGTAACGGGCAAAGGCGAGTTGATCATCGTTAAGGCCGATCCCACGGGATACCATGAGGTCGTCCGCGCCCAAGTCGCTCGAGGCAAAGTCTGGTCGACACCCGTGCTGCTCAACGGACGCTTGTACATTCGAAACTGGAAGGGCGAACTCCTCTGCCTCGATGTGAAGGGCACCGGGGGAGTCTCCTAGTCAATGGCTGGCCCTCCCCTGGTTTCCAAATTGGATTTCCAATACCGGAATGGTGGACTCCATTTTCCCCAACTGGGACTTTGGATGGATCCCCATCATCCGGTCCGAACGGGCGAGTGGGTTGTGGTTAGCCATGCCCACTCAGACCACACAGCGCGCCATTCCGCGGTCATCCTTACCGAGCCCACGCGCCGGCTGATGCGATCACGAATTTCCGGAACCCGAGCGGAGCGGGTGCTAGGATTCAACGAGTGTCTCCATCACTCCGAACTGGAGTCATCGAAGGCCCAGACGCCGTTCCGCCTCAGCTTGCATCCGGCGGGGCATGTCTTAGGCAGTGCCATGGCCCGCCTGGAGGTCGATGGGGATTCCCTGCTCTACACCGGGGATTTTAAACTCCGGGAGGGCCTGAGCTCCGAACGCTGCGAGCCAGTTCATGCTCGCACCTTGGTCATGGAAACCACCTATGGACGACCCCGGTACATCTTCCCGCCGACGGAGGAGGTGCTGGCTTCCGTGCTCCAATTCTGCTGGACCTCGCTCGATGCCGGAATCACCCCGGTGCTGGTGGCCTACTCTCTGGGCAAGGCGCAAGAGATCCTAGCCGCCCTTCTCAAAGCCAACCTACCCATCCAACTGCACGCCAGCTCAGCCAAACTGACAGAAATCTATGCAGACCTAGGATACCAGTTCCCCCGCTGGACGTTGCTGAATCCTGAGACTGCCCGTGGCCACGTAATCATCACGCCGACTGTTCGACCGCTGCTCTCAGCCCAACCTGGTATCGGGCCCCTCCGAATCGCATCGCTCAGCGGTTGGGCATTGGACCGCCGTTGGCCGACGACGGACGAAAACCAACCACGGTTCGCCCTCAGCGATCATGCTGACTTCCCAGACCTCGTGAAATTCGTCAAAGAGGTACGCCCCCAGCGGGTATTCACGCTCCACGGCTTCGCTGCCGATTTCGCCCGACACTTACGTCGCCAAGGGATGGAAGCCTACGCGCTCAGCGAAGACGACCAACTAGAACTCTCACTCTGATCTCCCCCCCGGATGGATCGCCCCCGGATGGCTAACCCATTAGCTTGAGAGATGGAGGTTCCGATTCAGAGATCCAGCATTGAACGATGTCTCCGTGCCCAGCCCGAGGACGGGATCAGTTGCCTACAGCACCCGCCTTCACCTGAAGTTCATACTCCGGCGACTGGGTGCTGTTGATCTTGTTGTCCAGAACTCCGGGATAGGTGAACTGAAATTTGTACCGGTACCGCAGAACGGAACGATCTGTCGGCAGCGGCAGCAAGGCCTCAAAGCGGTTCTCCGTGTTAGGAACCGGCTGCATAGGATACAAGTTTAACCCCATCATGACCCAAGCCTTCACGTTCTCGGGTTGCACCCCACGACGATGCGTTCGAAATGTGGTTTCGAACAAGTAGTTGGCCTCGGGTGACGGGGCGGCCGAGCGCGAGGTCAGATTGGTGTTTTGGGAACTGGCGCAACCCAGACCCAGCGCAGCCAAGAGGCCCCAAACAACAGGCGATGCAAACTTCATCGATGCGGTAAATGGCACACCATCGCGAGCATTGGCAAGGGATGAGTCAAGGAGTCGGTCAGAAGCACCCTTGATTTCAATAGGTTTTACTCTCGTAGAACACGCTCCCCGAGGGGCGGCTTTTAAAAAAACACCTGAGAATTCGAGGATTTACCGCGGCTCTTGTCCGCACAATTCCCAAGCCAAAAGGCCCACCTTACGATCCATTCCCCAACGGTAGCCGCTCAATTCCCCGGATTCTCGAATGACACGGTGGCACGGAATCAAAAGAGCCACTCGATTGGCTCCGCAGGCGGCTCCCACCGCCCGAGCTGCTCCCGGAGCGCCGATGGCCATGGCCAATCGCCCGTAAGAAGTCAGTGAGCCAAGGGGAACCCCAAGGAGCGCCCGCCAAACCGCGAGCTGGAAGGGAGTTCCACTCACCGACACTGAAACCCTCCTGACCGGATTTTTTATACCCTCGGCCCATTGGTCCACCCATTGGCCCACCCATTGGTCCACCCATTTTTGGGCACCCGCGTCATTGCTGGGTATTCGGTGATCTAGCCATGGTCCACGGCGGGGATGCGAGAAAGGCTCTTCAAATTCCCACTGAAACACCGAACCCCGACTCCAGACCAAACAACTCATTCCCCAAGGCGTCAGAGCCCGACCGCGACAACAATCCTGAGGCAAA
>SXXZ01000385.1 GCA_005789375.1 Verrucomicrobiales bacterium
GACGTCATTGGCCGGGATGGTCTCCAGGCGGATGTTGTCAACATGGTGCACTTCCCAAGCGCCACCGGTACGGCCGCCGAAAACGAGGCGACCCGGGGCAGGAGAGAAGGAGCTAGCCAGACCGCCGGCCGGGGTCAATTCGACACCCTTCCAGAAAATCTTGACCTTGCCTTCTTCGGTCAACTCGGCTTTGAACTTCTCCCACTTCAGGTTCTTCACCCACAGGGGCCACTTCGGATCGTCGAAGGTCACCTGACCCACGCCGGCGTCATTGCCTGCCGTACCATCGTCATTGAGATCATCGGTGGTGTTCAGGGCGCCGGTTTGCATCGAGGACGCATAGTTCGCGTCGGTCGTCGCCAAGTTGCGGAACGGAGCCTCGTCGTAGGTACCGCCGGGCCAGACGTTGCCGGGGCGCAGGGGCACCGGGAGCTGGGTGAGCAACTGACCTTCAACGCGGATGCTAATACCCACGACGTCGCGGATGCCGCCCGGATGGTCACCGGACTGCCAGGTGTCGAAGCCGATGCCCAGACCGGTCAAGGAACCTTCTTCGGGGAGGTCGTTCTCACCAGCGGTGCCAGCGAACGGCGAGCCATTGGCGGCCAAGGGATCGCTGGCGCGAACGTAGTTCAGCGAGAAACCGTCGGCGGGCTGTGAGGTGCCGCCACCGATGCGCAAATCGCACTCGAAGGTGAAGGCCTTGACGACGAGACCCTTGTCGAGGTCGTCGAACACCACAGTGGCGCGCTGGCCGCTCTTGGCGTCGGTGATGGAGAGATACCCGTCGGTGGCGCCGCCAGTGGCACCGCCGCTGGCGCGATATTCTGCCGCGGCCGCGCCCACTTCTTTAAAGGGGAGCTCCGTTGCAGTGTTGAAGTTAACCACGTTGGTGGCGGCATACGCCGAGCTACAGACCAGCCCGGCTGCCGTCATCCAGCGCAGCAGATTTTTGTGTTTTTGACTCATAGGACTCGTGTTTTCCCGACGACACTTAGCGACAGACAAGTGTCCCGAAACTTTTACAAGTTCGAGATATTTGCCGATGACAACGCGCAGTCGAGTTTGGGTGACACACGATCGATACACTTCGATTAAAAAGCCGGCAACCGCTTTTTTTAGCGAACAGCACGGCAGCAAGTAAAAACTCCTGCCACCTTGGTTTAAAATTTCCCGCAAAGTTTGGTCTTTTTGAAAGGTGGGACGATCTCCCGGCGAAGAAGAGGGAAGACTATGATGTTAAATCCCTCTTCCTCCCCGAGGCTTGCCGCCAAAATTCAGATCATCGGACTGCTCTGCTTCGCTCAAAGTCTGTCCGGGCAAATCCTCATATCCCATTGGGATTTTAATTCTGGATCGCTGAACCCGCAGTCCGGGTTGGGAGAGGCTCGTTTGGTCGGGGGAACCGCTGCAACCTTTGCTGCTGGTTATGAGGGCGAACCGGCCGGAGCGTGGAATGTTAAGGGTTTCCCAGGCCAGGGAACCCTCCCGGGAACCGCAGGGGTTCAATTCAGCCTGTCCACCGCCGGGTATTCTTCTGTCGGGCTCTCGTTCCAAATTCGACACAGCAACACCTCGGCCAACTCCGAACGCGTACTCTGGTCCATCGATGGCCAACAGTTCACCGAGGCCACTCGATTCAACCTCGCCCCGGCCAGCACAGGGACCGGTGAAACCTGGTATCAACGGTCGGTGGATTTACCCTTGGCGGCGGCCAATCAAGCCAACTTGTCGGTACGCATTGTCTCCGATTTCGATCTGGGGACCGAGGGGCGCTATTTGGCGTCCCGACTGGGTTCCAGCTATTCCACCAGCGGCACTTGGCGTTTCGATAACGTTAACTTCTCTGCAGTCCCAGAACCCGAGGAGTACGCAGCAGTGAGTGCGCTGACATTGGTGGGATTTGGGTTGTGGCGGCGGCGATTTGCAGCAAACCGAGGCCCCTTGGCTACCACAGAAACGAGTGAGTTTCAGTAACCGGATGCGTGTTATCTAACAATACGGCTTTCCATGCAGTCACGGTTCCCAACCGAGCCAGCTGTTTGGAGTCGAGGATGACCCGAGACCATCGACGTCCGAGAAACCCCCGTTTCACTTCCATCTCCACTGTTTCAAGAGATCCCGACTCGGTCCCCCGCAGTTCCATCCGGAGGCGCAGCGGACCGGATAATCGGCCGGACACCTTCCAAAACACCTCAAACTGCATCCCAGCCCGCTTTTCGGGATGATTTCGAAGCAACTCCTGATAGGCGTCCCGCTCGTACAGACTGGGAGAAAGGGTGTGCCGCCCTTGAAAATCGACAAAATGCGGCAACACCTTGATCACCTTGCCCTCGGCACCCAACAGCACGCCGGCTGATAACCCCAATGCAAACAACAGCAGTTTCATTCAGAAAGGACCACGTTGAGGGAAAGAAAGGACCGCCGGACGCGGCGTAAAGCTAGGCACAGATCGGAGCGCCGAGGACGCATCTGAGGCAGGTGCGGTGAAGAGCGACCGCGCCGAATTCTCAAAACTGCGGGCTCCACCCGCGTTGCCAAAGGATCCAAACCCGCCATCGCTGGCCGAGGGCGACGCACCGCCACCCGATTTCGAGAAGATCCCTGCATCGGGTGTGGAAATGGGAGAACCCGGCGCAACGGTCGGATCAAAACGGCGACCGGGATCGCCATCAATGCCACCGGCCGGAGCCACGGGATTACCTAGCGGGTTGGACGCCGCCGGATTGGAAAAACCCGAGCCAGACCCCGTACCAGGGCCTGTCGCGCCAGCGAAGCCATCTGCCCCAGATCCACCGAACCCCGCCCCAGACCGGGCAGACGGAGAATTGAACGAAAAAGTCCCACCCGAAGAAGAATCAGACTTTGATCCGCTGAACCACGTCCGGTGATCGGCTTCAGGCGAGAGAATATCTGAGATGGATCGGGACGGCGCCGAATCGGTCAACGTCCCGTCGCGCCGGAGCGATTCTGAATTGGCATTCTTGACCGAACTCCCCACCGAGCGATCGGCATCGTCCGCAAGCTTGGACGCCTTACGCGGTTTGGACGGTTCGTCAGACCCACCATCCTCGAAGTCGGTCTTCTGGGACGCATCGTTGCGGGAACGGCGGGAACGGCCGCGTTCCCGGCTGAAATTGGGAACTTCATCGGTCTCGGCCTGTTTGCTCGACTCGATTTGATCGGACTTTTCGACCTCCCGGGGCTTCACCGAACCCGGTTCGGCCAGCCAGTTTTTCTTGCGATCGTATTCATCCATCAGGCGCTGCTGCGCCTTGGGATCCAGATTAGGAATAGCCGTAGATGGAGTGGGCAAGGACACATCAATGGCACCCCCCAGCGAATTGCCGGCACGAAACACGTCGAACTGACGGTTGCGCAGAAGCTTGTTCATGGTGCCCACACGCTCAGCCTCAGACTGAGGTCGGTATCCGGCACCTTCTTCAGGCCGTAAGGCTCCGGAGGTTTGCGCCTTGTCGCCCGCCAGGATCGGCAACACTGCCAACCCTACGACGCCGAGCATGATGGATACTCTGCAGCGGTTCATGAACAATAGATAAGGCCGAGACCCGGGATGCGTCAAAGGCCATTGCTGACCTATCCCCGGACGACCGCGGAACCTATCGCCGAACCGGATCCCCCTCCGGATCGGGCGCTCAGATACGCCTCGCAGAACTGGGAAGCCCGTACGCGAAACCAATCCCAATTGGCGGCGGCCACCTGACGGGAGTCGAACAAGGGGCTTCCGACCCCAAAGGCATCGGCTCCGGCGTCGCAAAAGGCGGCCAGAGTCTCGACCGTAACCCCACCGGTCGGCATCAGCGGAATTTCCGGGAATGGAGCCTTCACGGCCCGGAGGTGATTCGGTCCCAACTGTTCTGCCGGGAACACCTTCACCATCGTAGCCCCGAGGCTCCAGGCGGTGAAGATTTCGGTGGGAGTCATCGCTCCCGGCAAAATTGGAACACCCAAATCAACACAGGCGCGAATAACCTCCGGCAACACCACGGGGGTCACAATGAAACTCGCCCCCGCATCCAGAGCCAACTTGAGACCCTCCATCGAAGTGACCGTCCCGGCACCCACATTGCCACGGTCACCCAAAAGATCACGGGTGAGGCGGATGAGGTCGGCCGCCCCGGGACTGTTCAAGGTGACCTCCAAGTTAACCAGCCCTCCGGCCATCACCGCAGGAACCAACTGCTCAACTTGAGCTCGGGGAAAGAAACGGAGGATACCGACAATAGGCATCGAACGGAACAGCGTGTCATTGAAGGGCGTGCTCATTGAAAAAGCGGAAGACTCTTTTTTGGAGGCGCTTCACTGGCCGGAGGCCAATCGGCGCCAGATCCGACGCTGCCCCATTTCGGCCAGCCCGTCGACTTCGATGGCATTCCAGCGCGAGCTCAAACCGCATTCGATAGCGGCCATCGTGTAGGCCTCTCGCAGCGCCTCTCCCGCTGCCAAGATGATGGGCGACTCCCCTGCCTCAAGCGAACGCAACTCCGACCCGATCAACAGTCCGCTGAGGAAGGAGCGGTTGGAGGCCCCGGAGCAGCCCCGAAGCACCTGGCGGGTCCTCACCTGAAACAA
Source organism: Verrucomicrobiales bacterium (assembly GCA_005789375.1). The sequence continues at coordinate 4,594 of SXXZ01000385.1, forward strand.
GTTCGCGGCAAGCCCGGCCCGAGCCGACGCCGCCACTCCTTCAATGAAGGCGTCCCAGTGCATCGCTCCCTCTGGCTCGCCGACCGCTGCAAGATCCATGGAATGCCGAAGCATGCTTTGCGTGCGCAGCATCTCGAAGAGTTCCCCGGTCATGAAAGTCGTGATCGCAGTGAGAACACCCGATTCGAGATGGAGATGTTTTGAATGAGTTCCCGGCAACACCAGCGTGGCCTGAAGCGGTAAGACGTCGCAGACTTGTTCGGCCCAACCCAGGGCTTGGGTTTCTTCACCGCGCATCATGTCGTTCTGCCCGCGAACCCCGGAAATCAAATACACCCCAGGCTCAACCCACTGCCCCACCACGCTCGAACCCTCCAGAGAAAACGGCAGGAGGGCATACGGCAACTCGCGCCAGCCAATGCTCGAACTGGCCATCCCAGAAACCATCACCGGCAGCCCCACCGGTGCACCTAAGCGCAACAGTGCTGCCTGAAGTGCCTCGCGAAACGCCAAAGCCCGATCTCCGCCGCGAGCTGCCAAACGCGCGGCACCGTCTTCCGAAGCAACCTCACGAAGCTCCTCCGGGCCATGCCACCGAAGGCGCAGTCGCGAAGTTCCCCAGTCACAGGCGATAAAATTCATTGTGCTGACTTCCATCGGCTCCATTCCAGACCCGGGCGATCGACCCGGAAGCTCACCAGTCGTTTCTCGTGCGCCTCGGTCACATAGACGGTGCAACCGTCGGCCCCACCGAAGCAGAGATTGCTCGGATTGGGCCCAAGCACGTCGATCTCCCGAAGAATCTCAGCGGTGGGAGACAGCTTCACAACGGTACCCTTCCCGTGGCGGGTCGCATACACGTTGCCATCGACATCACAACGCATGCCGTCGAAGCCATGATCCGGAAACTCCTTGAAGAGACGTCGATGTTCCAGCGAACCGTCGCTACGGATATCAAAGACCCAGATGCGCCGCTGAATGCTTTCGTTGACGTACAACCGCTTTCCGTCCGGGCTGACTTCAATGCCATTGGTCGTGCCCATTCCTTCGGCCTCCCGATGGGCCTTGCCATCCGTATCAATTCGCCACAACTGGCCGGTGCCGTCCTTCCAGTTCGGATCGCTGGCATACAAGGTTCCGTTGGCGGCGATGGCTAGATCGTTGGGCTGATTCATCCGACCCTCGTGAACCACTTGCACCACTTCCCGAGTGACTGGGTCGATCCGATGAATCTTGTGAGCGGTATAATCGGCGACATACATCCGACCGGAACGATCGAAGCGGATGCCATTGCCGGCACTTCCCTCAGGCAAGGCGACGAAGCGTTCGGCGCGTCCGTCTGGAGTCACCCGTGCGATATTTCTCGGATCGCCAAATCCGACGCAGAACACAAAACCCTTGCGGTCACAGGCCGGGCCTTCGATGCCGCGGGTGAAACCTTCCGAAGAGAAGGGTTTGGCTAACCACAGCGTCTCGGCAGAGGTCGAGAGGACCCACTGCAATGCGATCACTCCGAGCGCACAAAACCTACGGGAAATCATGACGCTACGATGGCTGGAAGTTTTCCAAAATGCCAGCCACCGCGCAGGAAAATGGACCGCTGCGGAAGTCATGCCCCCGGTCCCCCCAGCTGGCAGGCATGCCCCAAGAAACCGGCCCCCGCCGGAACGATTCAGTTGGGAGGAAAGGGATGGCGTGGCGGATTCTTTCGCAAGACGAGGCGAGAGCGAGACGCGGGCCGATTGAAGGCCCGTAACGAGTGAACAACGAAGCTCTTGCGGAAGAAGACGCAGCCAGCACGACCGATCCAATTGAATCGTTCCGGCTAAGAAAAAGGGGGATGGATTGCTCCACCCCCCTTTCCTGCAAACTGAACCCTTCTTCAGCGCTTAATAGCGCGGAGGAATTGGGCGGAATCGGTACCTAGAGGCAGTGTGATCGGCGTGTTTACTCCCGACTGCAACACCCACGGACCGTTGAGGCTCGGAGCGACCTCGAGGACGAATCCGGCCGGCAGCGGTTGCGGATTGGAGGTGATCGTGAGCTGACCATTAACCAAGGCCACCGAGATGCGCGGAGCCGTGGTGACCGGACCGCCCACCGGCGGGGTCGGATCATCCTTCGGAGCCGGGTGCGAGATAACCGTGTAGAAGTTCACTTCCTTGGGGGAATTGGCTCCTTGATCCGGCTTGTTCTGCAAGTTGATCTCACCCTTAGCAGCCACGAGGATTTGCTGGGTTGTCATGGCGACACTCATGCCGACCGAGCGGATACCACCCACCGGCGAGGTGTTGACGAAGGGCAGGAAGCTCGGCGTGAGCGGCTTGACTGTCTTGGTGGCCGCCTCGAATTCAAACACACGGGCAGCCACCTGCTGGGCCTCATAACCGTCGGGCTTGGAAACCCAGGCAACCGTGAAGCGGCCCAGACCGTCAGCGGCAACCACCGCGCGATCGGCATCCGCTCGGAAACCGCCCTCGCTCACATCAGCCAAGGCCGCCAGCGTGCGAGTGGTTCCGTCCCAAATGGCCACGCGGATGGCCGTAGAGGCCACAACCCGACCCACGAGGAACACCCACGGTTGGTTGATGTGACCACCCAGGCGGGTGCCATCTCCGCGACCCGCGTCGAAGTTCTCACCCGAGATGGCCTGTGCCACCGGTTCGCCCTGAAGTGCGCCGGCATTGTTGTAGAAATAAAACTTACCCGCGACACGCACGGCAAAACCACCCTTGAAGGCGGCCACGTTAGCCCAGAGATCGCCGTCGGCGACCTTGAAGGCTTCCTTCACTACCTTGCCATCGGCCGAGAAAATGGTCGCGGTGGCGCAGTTGCCGTCCGGACGCAATTGGTTCGAGCGGTCTTCGACCACGGACACGAAATTGCCGTCACTGAGACATACCACATCGCCACCGAAGCGGGAGATTTGGTTGCCCGGGGCCGTGCCGGATGTGCGCCGGCCGTTCGCCGAATCCTGTGCCTTGCTCAGAGCGGTTTGTGTGAGCGTGGTCGGATCGAGCTTGAAGGTCTGCACCGTCCCGTAGCGACCATCACCCAGGCGATCGAAGCCACCGGTGAAGCGATTGTCGCTGTTGAACCCTTCCACCACGTGCGGGGAGGCCTCGGCACCCGTAATGAAGTTCACGGCACCCGGTCGGGCATCACCGGCGACACGGCCCGGATTACCATTTTGCCGAGAAGCATTGATTGCCCCCTTGAACGGAACACCGGCGTCGTTGAAGAACGCTTCACCCAGCTTCATGGCGCCGCCGTTGGCTGGCTGCATCGCTACCACATAACGCTGCTCAGTTGTGCTGCCATCGGCAAAGGTATTGCCCTCAATGAGAAACGTGGAGGTGCCCACCACGGAAGCAAACGGCTCCCAGTTACCCAGCGCATCCGCCGCCGGAACGATCATCGCAGTGTCAGAGACGATGCGCTTGAGACCGGCCGACTCGATGCTGCCCGGACGCACCGGAATGACGAATTGGCGCAGCGCCACGACGCGCTTATCGGGATCACCGCTATTACGACTCTCCCAAACCACGGCAATGGAATCATTGCGGAAAGCCACACGCGGATTCTTAGACTCCAAGGTCTCCGGAGCCGGAAGCTCCTTCTCGCTGACATAGAATGTCTTGCCCAAGGCCTTGCCCGTGGCGTCAAACACACGGCCTAGGATGATCCGGCCATTGCCGACCGCACCGGCCGTGTCGTCGAAAACCACCGCAACGCGTCCGAGGGAATCCATGCCCACATCGCAGCGTCCCGGAGCCAAGAGCTCCATGTCATCGGCCACCGTCTTGCTCCAACGCAGCGTGCCATTGGCATTAAGGACCGTGAGCCAAACGTGGTTTTTGCCGGCCTCGTCCTTACCAATGGCCACCGAAGCGTAGGCATCATTGCCGTTGCCGTGGAAACCCACGCCGTCACCGCGTCCGCCATTGCCGGCGATCGGATTGCCCGAGACCGCGGCCAGATCAATATTAGTTGAAACCGCCGTGCCCGCATTGTCGAACAACCGGACGCGACCCGCGCCGTTGTCCGAAAAGCGCACCGCAAATCCGGTCTTGGTGACACCGGACCCATGCCACATTTCAGCCTTGGTGGCGGTGGCGCTAGCCAACTGGGTGGCCTTGATCTCCTTGCCGGTCTTGTCCACCACGCGAACGGTCACGTGATTGGCCGCAGCCTCGCCCTTGTAAAGGGTGACCAAATCATCGCCCTGACGGCTTTCACCAATCACGACCACATTGCCTGTAGAGAGAAACTCCCAATCGCCGATGCGAATGTTTCCCGGACGGGCGCCGTATTCGACAGGGACACCATTCACGATCCCCACTGGAGCGCCCGCGTCGGTCAACAACTGCACCGCGGGCCAATCGCCGGCATCCTGATAGCCCGCAAACTCCACCACCTCGAGGCCGAGGTCGAAGGCCGTCGAGCCCATGCCCAAACCATCACCGAAGAGGTTGGACTTAATCTTGGGTCCCCAACCCGTGCGGCCAGAGATCGCGCTACCGTCCTTGCGGAAGTAGGAAAGGAAACGCGAGGTGAGCGTTTGTCCGACAAAAGCGGGATCCACCGAAGTGATGGTCGTCTCCGCTGTAACCGGCTTGCTGTCGCGGTCAAACAAAGTCCACACCGCTTCCAAATCGGTCAGGTCGGAACCGTCATCCTCCCACCCGACCATCACGTTGCCATTTCGGCCAATGGCCACACCGAGGCTCTCAGTTTTGCCATTGTTGAGAATGTCGGAGGTGTTGACATACACAGTCTCGCCCACCGGGCTGACACCGTTGTCTTCTGGCTTGGTTGGAAGCGCTTGGCCGTAAACCTGACCGGCCAGCAGGGCGGCGGTCAGGAATGGCAATGATTTGGGGGATTTCATAGCAAATGAAGTAGTGCGTCTATCACACCCCTGGCCCGAGACCAGCACCCAGCAGAGCCTTACAGCGAGTGCGCAAAAGGGGCCTGGATTTGCTAGAAACTTCCGGGGGGAATAACACGTTTCTACGCCGACCTCCGCTCGCCCGCAACTGTTTTTAATATTTTCCCCAGAAAAGCGTCGAAACCTTATAAAACATGCACTTTCAGCCTGGTTTAAAGCAACCCAGTCCAGGCTTCGACGATCTAGGTCTAGGCCCCGGAGATGCAATCCACTGCTCCAACACCGGGGCCTACTTGGCAGTCGACCGCCCCACCCGCTTCATGATCTCCACGTAGAAGACCGGCGTCAGGAAGAGCCCGAAGACCGTAACTCCGATCATGCCTGCGAACACCGCAACCCCCATGGCCTGCCGCATCTCAGCGCCCGCTCCGGAGGAAATCACCAAGGGATACACCCCCGCGATAAAAGCGATCGAAGTCATCAAGATCGGGCGCAGGCGCAGCTTGCAGGCCTCGAGGGCGGCCGAGACGGGGTCTTGTCCCTCACGCTGTTTTTCCCGCTGTTTCTCCCACGCATACTCCACGATGAGGATGGCGTTGTTGCAAAACAGACCGCTCCTGCCTCCGATGACCGCGTCGGTTTGATTCAAAGAAGCTGCATCGGATAATTAGGCGACGACGCCCCTTCTGTTATTGGAGCAAATTGAGCAAACGAAAAAACTCTGTTCTCGAGATTTCCAAGCCTTCGGAAGCGCCACATCTACCTGTGCAAGAAGGTCTCACTTAGATTTTACTGAATCGAGCCACGCCTTGAGTTCGGTTGGGTGATCGGTTTGCACCCCATCGACCCCCAGGCCCAAAAACTTCTCCCAATAACCCGGCCGCTCATCGGGACGCTGAATATCGGGCCACACTCGAACGCCCAGATTCCGGCACCAATCCACAAACTCCCGGGACGGAGCCCGATCCACCACTTCCGGGCGGTATTGGGAGACGAATTGACGGAGTGCTTCCTCGTCACGCAACGCCTCGGCTGGAGGGCTCAGGATCATCCGGACACCGGGCAACACCTTGCGCCACCGTACCGCACCGCCTGGGTGGTCATACACCCAGACTTTCGACTCCATCCCCGCCTGTTTCAAGATGCGCACCACATCGGCCGGATCCCCCGCCTTGAAATCCAAGTAAACCTGGATCCGACCGCGGCACGCCTCCAACGCTTCCTGAAGGCGCGGAATACGAGAGGAGGCAATATTCGTCAGCGCCTTGCCCGCAACCCGGAGAGCCGACAACTCCGCCCAAGTCTTCTCAGAAACCCGACCCTTGCCATCGGTCATCCGGTCGACCGTGGCATCGTGCATGAGCAAGTATTGCCCATCACTGGAACGACGCACATCCATCTCGACCAAGTCCGCGCCCGCCTGGATCGCGCCTTCAATGGCCTCCAGAGTATTTTCTTGGTGCCGAACATGCTCGCCGCGATGCGCCACCACCATCCAGCGCAAGGCACCGGGCAACGAATTGGCCGGCCGGTCTGCCGCCCAACTCATCGCAGCCAACAGCCCACCAAGAATCCCCCATCCAAACATCCCACCCCGTTTCATTGAAAAACACCCTGCCTCAGCACCCTCTCCAAACCCAGCCCAGACCGAACTCACCCCACCCATCGCCCCTCACTAGGCACCCGTGCAGCCCAAACCCAAGAACGCATCGAAAACGTCCCCCTTCCGAGCCAGTCCTTCATCACTAGGAAATAATTGAGAGTGGCCCCTTTTGTGTAAATAGGTGGGACCGACCCCAAGTCTAATGGGCGACCCCTCAGTTGACGGGACGCTTTCTTATTCCAAGATGCACGCTTAGCCTGTCCCTGATCACCATGAAGCTCGGTTTAGCCCATTGTCTTGGTTGGCTGTTGGCCTTTGCGGCCATGGCTGCGGGCACAGCTGGCGAGCCCGAGACCCGGTACCTCGAAGAGGTCAAACCACTGCTGACCCGGCACTGCGTCAGTTGCCACGGAGCCGAACACCTCACGGCCCACCTCCGCCTAGATACCGCCGCAAGTGCTCGGAAAGGGGGCGAATCGGGACCCTCAATCGTCCCCGGAAAGCCCTCTGAAAGCCTGCTGATACAAGTCCTAGACGGAACCCATTCGGAGATCGAACGGATGCCCTACCACAGGCCTCCGCTTCAAACCCCCGAAATCGAGACCCTCCGACGTTGGATCGCCGACGGAGCAGCCGCTCCAGCCCACGAAGTCCCAGGCGTCTTCGTCCACTGGTCCTTCATTCGTCCCCAACGCCCTCCAACGCCCCGAAACACCAACGCACAGCATCCGATCGACACCCTCATCCGCGACACCTTGCAACGCCTCCGCATTCGACCCTCGGCCCCGGCCGACTCCGCCACCTGGTTGCGCCGGGTCCATCTCGATCTCATCGGCCTGCCCCCCGAACCCGAGGTCGCCGCCCGGTTTGTCACCACCGACAGCCCCACCCAACGCGACCGCATGCTCGAACACCTGCTCGCCTCACCGCATCACGGAGAACGCTGGGGCCGCTGGTGGCTCGACGTCGCCCGGTATGCCGACTCTAACGGATACAGCGTCGATGCCCCTCGATCCATTTGGCCCTACCGCGATGGCGTCGTCGCTGCTTTCAACGCCGATCAACCCTTCGATCAATTCCTCATCGAGCAACTCGCCGGAGACCTCCTGCCCCAGGCCACCCTGGCTCAGCGCGCAGCCACCGGCTTCCACCGCAACACCCAGATCAACCAAGAGGGCGGTATCGATCCGGAACAATTCCGCATCGAATCGATCTTCGACCGCGTGGCCACCACCGGATCGGCCTTGCTCGGCCTGAGCGTCGGATGTGCCCAGTGTCATGACCACAAGTTCGACCCCATTTCCCACCGCGACTACTACGGACTCTTCGCCTTTTTCAACGATCAGGACGAACCCACCCTCGAAATCGAAGGACTCCCCTCCGGCATCAACGAACCCAAAGCAAAGTCTCCGGGATGGGCCACCACGTTGGTCTTGAGCGAACGCACCCAGCCGCGCAAAACCCAACGCTTCGTCCAGGGAGATTTTACGCGCCCTGCTGAACCAGTGCTGCCCGCGACACCGAAGATCCTGCCGCCCCTGCCTCCGAAGAATGGCCGGTACCAGCGCCTCGACCTCGCCCAATGGCTCGTGTCACCCAATCATCCCCTCACCGCCCGCGTGCTCGTTAATCGAGTGTGGCAGCAATACTTCGGGCGCGGCCTCGTGGAGACGGAGAACGACTTCGGTACCCAAGGCACCCCTCCCACCCATCCGGAACTGCTCGACTGGCTCGCCGTTGAGTTCCAGGAATCCGGCTGGAGCCTCAAGCACTTGCACCGATGTATCGTGAAGTCGGAGACCTACGGGCAGTCATCCATCGCACGGCCTGACCTGCGCGAAATCGACCCCCTCAACCGGTGGCTGGCGCGGCAAAACCGCCTCCGCCTCGACGCCGAAATCATCCGCGACGTGGCACTGGCCGCCTCCGGTCAACTCGACCGCTCTCTGGGTGGCCCCCCGGTACAACCCCCGCAACCCGCCGGCCTCGGCGCCTTCACACAAAGCAACCGCGACTGGATGGCGAGCGGCGGCGGGCAGCGAGTCCGACGCGCTCTCTACACCCGGATCCAGCGCGCCACGCTGCATCCCGCACTGGCCGTCTTCGACGCACCGGACACCTTTACCACGTGCACCCGCCGACTGCGGAGCAACACCCCGTTGCAGGCGCTGACGTTGCTCAATGACACCCAGTTCCACGAACTGGCCCTGCACATCGCCCGTCAAATGGCTTCCACACAGGGAACAGATACCGATCGAATTGCCGGCGGGTTCCTCCGATGCACCGCACGGCACCCGGCGCCCGCGGAATCACAGCGACTTCTGCGCCTGCTCCGCGAAGAGCGGTCGGCCGGCGGATCTAACGGAGCCCCACCTGAGGTCGGCTGGCTGGCCGTGGCCCGCGTGTTGCTCAACCTCGACGAAACCATCACCCGGGAGTGACCCAACCCGCCGCCGCCATGGAAAACCACCCCCTCCCTCAATCGCTGCAAGACCTGACCCGAAGGCACTTCTTCGGACGTTGCGCCATGGGCTTGGGCAACCTGGCACTGGCCTCGATGCTGGCCGAAGGGCAAACCGGCCCAACTTCAGGCTCAACTTCAGGCCCAACTTCCACGCCGGCCACAGCAGAATCGCTCAAGACCCCGGCCACGCATCACCCGGCCCGCGCCAAAAGTATCATTTACTTGTTCATGGCCGGCGGCCCCAGCCAGCTCGAACTCTTCGACGCCAAACCGCGGCTCAACCAACTCAGCGGTCAACCCATTCCCAACTCGTTTCTGGAAGGCAAGCGCTTCGCCTTCATGGACTCCTCCTTCAAGAA
>SXXZ01000055.1 GCA_005789375.1 Verrucomicrobiales bacterium
CATCAGCTCGTTGGCCGTCTTGGTGGCGGCATACAAGCTCAACGGGTGATCCACCGTGTGGTGGACACTGAAGGGCATGGTCGTGTTGGCCCCATACACCGACGAGGAAGAGGCGTATACCAAGTGCCCCACACCATGATGGCGGCATCCCTCCAGGATGTTCATGAAGCCCACGAGGTTCGAATCCACGTAGGCGTGAGGGTTTTGGATGGAATATCGCACGCCAGCCTGAGCGGCCAAGTGGATCACCCGCTGCGGCTTTTCTTGGTCGAACAGCGCCTCCATGCCAGCGCGATCGGACAAATCCAGCCGATGGAAGCGGAATCCCGGGCGACCGCTGAGGCGGGCCAACCGGGCTTCTTTCAGGCCGACATCGTAATAGTCGTTGAGGTTGTCGAGCCCGACCACCTCATCGCCCCGACCGAGAAGCATCTCGCACGTGTGGAAACCGATAAACCCGGCCGCGCCGGTCACGAGGATTTTCATAAACAAGTCCGTCCTGATTCCAAAGGCCCACCGAACAACACTTCACGGTTGAGGCTGAGATACAGCTCAGCGCCCGACGCTGCGATACAGGAAACCCAATTCTTTCATTTCGGCCGGATCCAGCAGGTTCCGACCATCAAAAACGATAGGCGTCGCCATGTTGGCCTTGATGCGAGCCCAATCGAGTCGACCGAACTCAGCCCACTCGGTGGCGATCACCAGCGCATCGCACCCGGCCGCGACCGCTTCGGCCTCGGAGACGTACTCCACCGCCGAACCTGCGGAGAAAAACGACCGAGCCTTCTCCATGCCCTTGGGGTCGTGAACCCGCAAGCGCGCACCATCGGCCAGCATCCGGTGGCAGAGATCGATGGACGGCGAATTGCGCACGTCATCAGTGTTCTGCTTGAAGGTCAGCCCCAACACCCCGATATGCTTTTCTTTGAGCACCCAAAGCGTGTCGGTGATCTTCTGATGGAACCGGTCCATCTGGGCGCCATTGATCCGCTGAACCTCTTTCAGCAACCTAAAGTCGTACCCCAACTGCTCGCTGATCTTGATGAAGGCGCTGAGATCTTTCGGGAAGCACGAACCACCAAAACCAAGGCCCGCCTGGAGGAATCGAGTGCCGATGCGCGCATCGAGACCCATGCCTCGGGTGACTTCTTGGACATTGGCGCCGCTGGCCTCGCATATCACGGACAACGCGTTGGCATAGCTGATCTTGAGCGCGAGGAAGGAGTTGGCCGCGTGCTTGATGAGTTCGGCCGAGTTGGTGTCGGTGATGATGATCGGCGCTCGGAAGGGTTCGTAAATCTCCCGCATCTTGGCTGCGGCCCGGTCGCTGGAAGTTCCGATAACCACCCGATCGGGCTTCATGAGGTCGTCGATGGCAAAGCCCTCTCGGAGGAACTCCGGATTGCTCACCACATCAAAATCAGCGTCGGTCTTGCGGTAGCGTTTGACCGTCTCAGCCACCTTTTCGGCGGTCTTCACCGGAACTGTGCTCTTGTCGACGATGACCCGATAGCCGGAGAGGCAGCCGGCGATTTCCCGAGCCACGCCCTCGATGAAACTCAAATCCACCGAACCATCTGGCTGAGGCGGCGTGGGAACCGCGATAAACACCGCTTCGGAACCGCCGACCCCCTCGGCCGTGGATGCGGTGAAACTCAACCGACCCGCCGCCACCGTCCGGTGCACCAAGGCTTCAAGGCCTGGTTCGAAAATGGGGATTTCCCCGCCCTGCAAGCGCCGGACCTTTTCACGGTCCGAATCGACGCAGATGACCCGATGTCCGACATCGGCAAAACAGGCACCGGTCACCAGTCCGACGTAACCGGTGCCGATGATCGAAAGATTCATGCAGGATGGGACTAAAGTCGGAACGGAATGTTCAGCGAGCCGTCCAAGCAAGCTTGAGGCAGGGCCCTCGGAAAGACTTCAGGGGACCGGCTTCACTGCGGGCTTCACCGCCGGTGCGTTGGTGACCGCCGGAGTTAATTCGGGATGAGCCTGGAGCAAGGCCGCCTTACGGGCCGAGGCTTCTTGGGCCGCCATGCTGGTCGTGTCCTTGGACACCTCATCATATAAGGCAATCGCCTCGGAGTACTGCTTCTGAGACTCATGGATCAGCGCCTTGGACAAACGGGCCTGGGCCACCAGCGGATCGGCAGCGAAGCCCGAGATGAACCGAGCGTAGGCGGCGATGGCCTCGGCCGTCTTATTCTGGGCATCGAGGGCACTGGCCACTCCGTAGGTGGCAGCGCCACCCAACAAGCTATCCGCGTGAGCCTGATTGAAAGCCTCGAACGCCTTCAGAGCCTCAGCATACTTGCCGTCTTCGAAAAGTTTGGTGGCGGCCAAGAATTCTGAACGCTCGGCAGCGGCCGTTCCGGAATGCTGGGACGCGACCTTGGACAAGTCTGCGGCCGTCGGTCCACCGTTCTTGCCGGCGGCACTCAAGGTCGCCAAGAGCGCCTGATTGGCTTCGGCCTCGGCGGAGGCATGCAGGTTTTTCTGGATGATCAGAGTCACTGCAACCGCAGAAACCAAAGCAAATCCGATGGCCAGAGTCTTCTTGTTCTCTTCCAACCAGGTCAGGACGGACAACGTCAGGTCCGCCGAGGGCTGTTGCTCTTCGGGCTTGGGCTGAATCTGCAGGCTCATAAGTTGGGCGAGATGATTGAGATCAAGGCTGCAAACACAAGAGCGAACCCAAGGGGGCACCGTCAGAGTCTTTCCACAAGTTCGCAAGCCATCCACCTAGATCCTGAGAAGCCAAAAAGGGACTCCCTCAGCGACTGGCGGCAGAACGGTTGAACGGTTGAAAGCCTTGGAGCAGGAGGGCTCGCCCCAACTCCAGAGCGTGCCCGAGTGAGAAGCTCTCAAA
>SXXZ01000386.1 GCA_005789375.1 Verrucomicrobiales bacterium
AACAGGCGCAAAAACGCGCGATTTTGTCGGCCACTGGGTGCAGGCGTATGACACTGTATGACAATCGGCCGACGGATTTTTTCAGCGTCACCAAGGAGTTCCACGGCCATTCCAAAGTCCCTGTCGATGGGCTTCATGGTGACGCCTGAGCGGTGGTTCGACGGATTATTTTCAGCCTGATCACGCTTACCAGTTTCCGTGGGGAGTGCGCACGCAGCATGATGGCTGGTTGGCAGATCGCTACCATGGCCAGCCTCATCAAACGCAAGGGAAGCCCGTTCTGGTTCATCCAATACCGGCAAGGGGACAAGTGGAACAAACGCAGCACCGGCCTCAGGCACTCGGTCTCGGCCGATACACGCAAGGCCAGAGAGGAGTGCGCGAAGCAGACCCTCAAGGAGCTGACGGTGAGCCGTGTTGGGGGTGAAAGTCGGTGGGATGGATGGGTGTTGAAATTCCTCGAGGGGCGCTATGCAGATCGGCAGAAGACGTTGGCGCGATACAAGACGACCTGGCGGACTTGGATGCTGTACCTCGACAAGCTGGGTGTGGAGTTGCCCATGCAGGTGACCCACGTCCACTGCCAGGACTTTATAGGTTGGCGAAAAGACCCCAAGACCAAGGGTGTCTACCGATGCTCCCAAAACACAGCAGTCCAGGATCTGCGAACCTTTGGACTCATTATGCAGGAAGCCATGAGACGTGGATTTATCACGACCAATCCAGCGCGTGGACTGGGCTTGGTGAAGACACGCCCCAAGGAGAAGCCTGAAATCAACGCCATCGAGGAGATGCGAATTCGAGCAGAGCTGCCCAACTGGCCGGAGTGGATGGCCGTAGCTTTCGAAATCGCCATGGCCACGGGCTGCAGGCTTCGCGAGACCGTCATCGAGCTGCGCAACATCGACGAACAAGCCGGAACCATCCACTTCATCCAGAAAGGTGGGAGACCACACACCACTGCCCTGCCCCCCAAGCTGCTGCCCCTGATTCAACGGCTTCGTGCGGAGGGACGACGTACCACCTTGGACATGCCTGACAGACCATCCAAGGAATGGCGGAGTTTCTTCCGGAGCATTGGACTGCCGCACCTGTCGTTCCATTGCACTCGAGTCTCGGTGGTCACAAGGCTGGCTAGAGCAGGTGTGCCTGAACGCCATGCGATGAGGTACGTCGGTCACTCGGCGACAACAGTGCACCGGATCTACAGCAGGCTCTCGGTCGGTGATATGAAGGTGTGCGTCCAAGCATTGGAATCCAACCCCACGGTGCCAGCAACGGTGACATGACAGGCCCGCAGGTCGTGGACACCAAGCCGCTGGTAGGAGCGGTGGATCTCAGTGCTGGCATGTCCCACGTAGCGGGTGGCCAACGCCTCCGAGACACCTGCTCTAGCCAAGCGGCTTACCGTGGTCACGCGGCAACAATGGAAGGAGAAGTCCTTGCGACCCATCCGGTCGAAAAAGGACCGCCACACTGCTGACGCACTTCGTGGTATAAGGCATGAGAAACGGTGGCCCTCACGGTAGCGGCGCTCGAGCAGTGGCCGCAGTTCTGGAGCGATTGGTGCGGTAAGGGACCGGCTGCCCTTCTCGTGCAGGGTAATCGTACCAGCCTGCCAATCGACATCCCGATGCAAATCAACCTGTGTGGCCCTGAGGCGGGTGCCGTGGTGGATAGCAATTTCGAAAGAGACGCGCATCCAGTCTGGCTCGGTTTGAAGCCGGCGGCGGATCTCCAAGATGTCCTCTGTCGTGAATTCAGGCTTCTGCTTGGGCTTCTCTTTCTTGAGGCCCAAATCACGAGCCACATTGCGGGTGCAATAACCACGGGCCACAGCCTCCGCCAAAATCGTTCCCAGTAGCTTGATCTCGTGCCGGGCTGTGTTGAAAGAGCACGGCCGGACACGCTCATTGCGAGTGGTCTTCCTCCATTCGATGTAGGCGAACAGATCTTCGCGTTGAAGCTGACGTGGGAATCGAAGTCCACGCTCCTCAAGGAACGGGACGATGTTTCGCCAACTGGTTTTGTAGCGCTCCAGCGTCCGGAGCTGAGCGGCCGTGGAGTATCGGGCGTCCAAGAATGGCTCCACCCAATAGCTCCAAGCCTCCGTCTTTACGATGCGGCTCACGGCCAGCTCCTTGGCGCTGATCTCCAACACTCGGGCATGGGCAAGGCGCGTCTCGTTCCGGTTTGAGACCTTCAAGCCGGTACTCTCGCTGACCCGCTTCCCCGTGATGGGGTGCCGGTACGAGATCCAATGAAAGGGAGACCCCTTTCGCTGGTAGAGAAAAGCCACCGTTTGCCTCCGTGCTTACTCGGTGACATCGAGCCCAGTGGGCTCTTCAGGTGGTTGGGGAAGCCCCGGTTTGGACCTCTCAGTTTCTAGGCGTTCGCCCGCTTCAGTTGCCGATGCGGCCGGTGGTCGGATCACCCACCGGGTCCGTCCACGAACCACGGTGGAGCTGATTCGATCTGGGTGATCGTTGGACAACCGGCGCAGATACGTCCCACTGGCCCCGTTAAAACTGAACAGGGCGGTGATCTCGCGCTGAAAATCTGTGCGGAGAAGCTCCTGCTCCAAGTCCAAGGCACCGCCCTGCCACGGCTCGGCAATGCTGCTGTCCATACTGTTGAAGAGGGTGATGTCGATGATCTCAAGAAGGCGTTCCTCTGGTGCAGTTTGGCGGAGGGCGGCCAAGAGCTGCGGGTGATGAAACTCCCGGACACCATAGCGAGGGTGACGCAGGTCCTGAGGGATCTCCCACTGCTGGAGGAACCACAGGAAAGCCGGCAGCTCGGCGACCAGGGCTTTCCACATCGCATCACGGTCACCAATGCTGTTGATCGGCATTGGTGGAGGGCCGTCAGCGATGGCAAACAGGATGAACTTGTCCCGGATGCCCATGTCGAGAGGCGGCAGAACGAGCAAGTCTTCCGGCTCATCGTTTAGTGAAATCGAGATCCGCCACATTGGCTTCAGCGCAACAGCTTCGCACCGCATGCGGCGACACCGCTGGGTCTCGTTGGCCACCATGCCCTTGATGGCCGTGCCAATGCGGCGGCGGGACCGCATATCTCGTGTCGATATCTCATCTTCGACCTGTTGATGGACTGAAAAAAAAATCTCCCCGTTGAAGGACGTCTCACCGACCAGGTAGGTGAATGGTCGTTCGGACCGGCCGCCAAGCACCTGGGTGATGAGGCTTTGGAGAAGGGACTTTCCGGATCCAGGCGGGCCGGCAAGAACGATGGCCTGACCCGGTCGCCGGATGCCGGACTGAAGACATTCCACGGCGCACTTGAGCCACCCGTAAAAGTAGGGACGTTGATCGATGCCGCCGCACTGAAACATGCGGCCCAACAACTGCGTGATTAGGGGCCAATGGCCCTCCTTGGGTGTGATCAGTGTCGGCCCTTCGGTGATGAGGAGACGGCGATTTCCCTCCACGTGAAGGCCGGCCGGGTAACCGGCCAGTGGGCCAGCATAGGCGACATTGAACCGGGTCTGGATTCGGTTCAGAACAAACTCCACCTCGCTTCCACCGCCGTCAGACTTGCGGCTCAACCCCATCTCCACCACCAGGGCTCTGGCGACGCTCTTTTCATCCACGGCAAGGTAAAGGCCGTTGCTATCCTGCCTGAAGTACAACCGGGTGCCGCTGTCGTAATAGAACTGTTGCTTGGGATTTTGAGGGGTGATGCGGAACTCGGCAGCCTTATGGAGCAGCTCATGCAACGCCTTGATGGGGTCGGCGATGGGAGTTGCAGGACCCTCTGTTGGTGGCCGGAGGTAGATCAGCTCCTGCACCGTCGGTGCCTTGACGTCCAGCTTTCGCACGGCACCCGGTGCACGAGTGAGCCGCCCTGGATTTCTACAGGTCGAGTCGAAGCCATACTCCTTCAGCGGAGTCAGGATCGCTTCGGCGATTTCCTTGAAGACCTTTGCGTTGCGGGCGTTGACCTCGACAATGGCATGGATGGATCGGCGACCACTGAGGGTCATGCAGATGATCGGCAGGGGCAGGTGCCGCAAGAGCTCAACCTGCAACTCCAGGGGTAGCCCGTCAGACTCGAGCAGCAGGTAGCGGTGGTCGGTGACGTGACGGTCTTCAATCCCCTGCCCATTGCTGGGGTTGACCATCATCCAGGCTCCAGCGTCGCACTGAGGGACCGTGCCGGTCTCATTTCCAGAGCTGATCCACTCCGCTGCGGATCGGGTGATGCCTTTGCCGTCTGGACGCACCTTCTTGGAGTCATCGAGCTGGAAGTGCTTGATGACGGTGACCAACTCGTCGGGCCGGTACAACCGTGCCAAGGCGGCGGTGAACTGTAGGTGCGGCTCCGGGAACAGTGGGCTCGTTCCAATCTCCTCTGGGATTTGCAGGGTCGCGACCTTGATGAGGCTCTTGGCCCGAGCCTCAGCGTGGGATCGTGCAGCGAGGTCATCAGCTTTGGCTCGTCGCGGCTTGCCTTTCAGGTCAGGTGGGGCGCTTTGCGGGCCGGAGGCCTGTTGGTCTGGACCGGAATCTGTGTTGGATGTCTTCATGGGGAATCTGGTGATGGGTATTCGATGGGCCGGAGGACAGTGCTCAGCGGGCGTCGAACTGCGCCCAGAAGGCCTTGGAGGAGCGACGCATGGCATCGCGGTACTGGAGCAACGTCTGAAGGCGATGCTCGAGGTGAGGAGCTCGACCCCTGGCGGGTTTGGGATTGGTCGATGAACCTTCATCCCAACCTGGTTGATGAAGATCCATGTACTCCTGGGAGTACTTCCTGGCCATGCCGACCACCCTCGCTTGGAGGCCCCTGCCTCGACTCGATTCGATGGACGGATCGTCTGGTGAGGATTCTTCTTTCAGTCGAGCCAGAGCGGTTAACCGAGCATCCGCTTGAAGAAGTCTGTAGGGACGTTCATGGGGATCCTGGACTCGGTCGGGGGCAACGTAGAGATGGGGCTCACCCAGGTAGCTTTCGATCGAGAGCCGTTGCCGCTCCTGACCCCGCAGATCGCGTGTCAGCTGGATGGGGCCACGCCGAAGCTGCCGGAGGTACTGCCGCCTCAAGAACGAGGTGGACAGTTCGAAGTCACAACCGCGTTCCCAGCTGAAGAGGAGCGGGTCATGTTTGGCCAACGCCTTCAACTGGATGACAGCATTGGCGTTCAGGGAGATCCTGTGCGGCCGTCCAATCTTGTCGGCGTCTCTCTGAACAAACCGGCGTGGGCCATGATTCGGTGCGCCCCAACCCACTTGGCCACCTGGCAAACGCTCTGGAAACGTCCCAGCAAGAACCACCGCGTAGACCCAGTAGCTGGTGACAAGGCGGGGATGATAATTCCCACGGAGCGACCGCATGGCATCGCATAGCGGACACTCCGCATCAGGATTACCTCCTAGGGCCGGGTCAGTGCGCCGAGGACATACTTCCGGATGGTTCCTATGAATCAGGTGATGGGAAATGGTGGAGATAAACCGCTGGTCCTCACCGAACCGCAAAAAGCGAAGGTGAAAGCGGTCGCCTCCCCTAATGCGGAGCAACGGTGCGTTGGACGCCCAGCCATCGATAATCGCCTGGGCCTTGGCCCGGTACCTCGAGCGAACAGCCTCGGCCTCCTCCGGGTCAGCGGGCATCGGCAGCCAGTAAGGGACGGTCAACAATGCGGCCAAGTACTCACCGTCATCGGCAAAGGGATCGACCCATGACGAGAGGCTGCGTTGCGGTGGCACTGGATTGGGTGCGGATGGAGGGGTGCTATTCATGGATAGGGTCTAGGTAAAGAAGGCTCTGGGTGAAGTTGGTCTGCGGATTGACGACACCGGGCAGGTGCCAGACGCGAAGGGGGTTCAGACAAGTGTCGCTGAAGCCAAGGCCAGCAAGACGCTCCTGGATTGCTTCCTTGGCCGCCGGTTCGTCCCACTCCGCTTTCCAGCGGTACCAGCCCTCAAGCCGGCAAGGGGTGGCAGCGACAATGGCCACCAGGGGCAGGTGCTCGCGGAGGCGGTGGAGAAGGGATCCCTGAACCGAGAGAGGAAGCCGGGGAGCCGCGAGTGTGAGAAAGCGCTTGGTTACTGGTGTGCTCCTGCCCACCTGGATACGTGTCGACTGAAACGCGTTCGAGATGACGAAGGCGTCACGACCAGGCTTGAGGCGCAAGAGCTCACGGGCCTCGACCAACCGACCAGTACCCAGTCTTTTCGATGAGCCAAGCCAGATCACGTCGCTCGACTTGAACTGTCGAATCAGCAAGTGCCCGTCGTGCTCGTTAGTCACCGGGAGGGCAGGACTGAGGTCGTATAATTCGACCGGAGGTAGTGGATTGGTCCGGGCGGCCGTGAGGATGCCACGCCACTCCTGGCGCAGCGGGGACCCTGTTGGATCGGTTCGTTTTGACGGATCGGTTCTGTCGTCGGTCTTCATCACAAAATTGGGTGTGGGCATGGCACGGCCCAGGCGTGTTTTTTGGTCGGTTGAACGGGACGGAGAAAGAGGTGCCGGCCAGCAGCAGTTGGCCCACTAGCCGGCACCTTTGATGCGTGGACTACTCCTCGGCGTCGGCGTCGTGATCCTCTGTGGGGTCACCCACCGAACAGTCGTCCGGGAGACCTACACCGGTCTCCAGAATCCACGCCGCAAGGCTGCGGTAGGAGGAGTACTGGTATTCTGGTTTGGCGCGGCCGTGCAGGACGTCCCAGGCTTCGTCGACAGTCATGGCTGCCCTCCTTGTGAGACCACGCCCAGGACCACGTAATGGAACGGCGTGTGAAGCTCGACGCCGGCTTGAGCTAGGTCAGTCTTCGCGAAGTAGGCTGCAGCCTTCCGCGAGGCACGTCCGGTCAACTGGTAGCAGGTACCACCCCGACCGATCTCGATTTGAACCAAGTCACCTCGGTTCAAACGTTTGTCCTCTATGTCCCCAAGACCGGCGGCCAGCGAGATCCCATACTTGGACGATTTGGGACTATCGACATGGGCTTGCCCCACAGACCATGGACGGCCGTTGGTGGCAGCAACCCTGGCCTTGTTTTGCTCCGCCACCACGAGGATGGCGTGGGTCCTCGACACTAGGCGCTTGAGGATCGCCGTTGGGTCGATGATGACAACATCACGCCCCTCGGTGGGGAGGTCTGCAGTCAGAACAGCCGGCTTCTCGCCTGGACCGTTCGACTCGGGTTTTTGGGTCGCGGTCGCTGCATCTCTGATCGCTGCGTTGCTCCCAGTGGTGGAGGTAGGGACCCCATCGCCCTCGAGAGGCGGGGTCATTCGGTTATCGGTTTCGGTCATTTTTGCTTTCGTCAGCACCTCGAATTCGAGGTCGCCTTGACCGTCCTCGACTGTGTCGCACTCTCTCAAAATGTCCGATTTGCCTCAGGAAGGGTTGCCGACGGATGGCGTGCTGACCGGTCACCCGAGATCAACGAAGCTGGCGAAGCTGATTTCTATCCTCCACGGATTTAACCAACACCGAAAAGCCCGGCGACTGTTCCGAGAGGCGTGCCGGGAGGCTTTCGCAAGGATTCTTGGACATCCCTTGGCCAAGGTACGGCCCATCCGAGAGGTCGATTGCCGGATGGAAGCTCTCGAGGATTTACAGCAGGGGCGGCGCGGACCGGCCGCAGAGGGACTTAGACACCTGGCGAAAGTGTTCAAGCGGGACCCACGGACAATCCGTCGTTGGGTCGAAGCTGGTTATTTCCCGGGAGCCTACAAAACCGAAGGCGGCCAATGGCGGATTCCTCCTGCCTCCCTTTCCAACATTCAACTGCCAGCCAAACTACAAAACCGCCGGCTCAAAGTGCCCAACAGGCGCTTGAAACAACAGGCAGTGAAGCAGTTTGATCGGTTCGATGATCAATTTACGGGTATTATTTTAATATTACACGACCAATTCTTAACCGTGAAGGGACTTGAGCCGCCCGTTAACTCGGAAAAACGAATAGAAATGCTTAAAGAAGAAGGCTTTGTTGAATTTCTAAAACCGTTTTTAGAACAAGGCGTGAACGACGGTCCCCGGGGCTTTGCAAAAACGATCAATGTGCTGGGGCTAATGCACACCAAAACCTGCATCCAAAGAGAAGTGAACACAGAAGGTGCAGAAAACAGTAAAATTAAACCAAAAAACCCCAACGGTAAAAAACAGAGGAGATACAGATCTGCAATGACAGTAACATACCTGGCTAATTTATACGGAGTCCACCGATCAACTGTTCACAGGTGGCTAAGCAACGACAACAATTTTAAAACGAATTTCCAGAGAACTTCTGCGACCCTGGGAAACGAAGCCATGGGGCAAGAAATTAAAAATACATATGCAGGCAACACTAATCATCCAACTATGGAAGAAGACTACGATGATGCAGATTCAGACCCCAATGAATATTAATACAATCATCACCTAGGATAAATCAGTAACAATGCCCCACCCACCGCGTTAACCGGGGCCGAATCTCTGTACCGCCCGTGTGGAATCCCTCGGCACTGCCTGCGCAGCGCACGTCCCCACGGGCTGGGAAACGCCTCTACCGGTCGCGGTGGGATCCAGGGCAGACGCCAGGGACGCAACGGACGCCAAGGGCAGTCCACCTCCAAGGCCGCCCAGCCACACTGGCATCACCGGGATACCTCCGGCGGTCACTTGGACTAGAGAGCCAGCATCACCCCCACCCCAGGCTCATTTCAGCCTGCCGCCCAGTCGCCGCCTCCCCTCGGGCCGCCAGCTCCTTCGTCGCTGCCGTCACTCGGGTCCTTGTCACCCAGGCAGCAGCCTTCAATTCGCCCCATCACCAGGGCCACACCTGTCAGGTCGTCGATGGCGGCCAGATCTCAAAGTAGGGGTGCTGGCTGACTTCAATTTTATCAGTTATTAAAGATGAAAAGATAAAAAATGAATCAGTCAGAGATATTGAAAGGGTGTATCTCTGGTGACCCACCACCCCACCCACGGGGAAAAGGCAAAAGGCGCCCAGTAGGCAATTACCTCGGGAGGCATCGATGGGGCCGACTGTTCTGACCTTAAGGCACCTCCGAAATGCGGAAGAGACGACCCTCCTGGTCCACATTAAACTCCTGCTCCAAGGTCTCATCCTGGGCAACGAAAGGCGCGCCAGCGGCGGTCCAAGTCAGCAGATCACGCGTCGATTCAAGCTGGTACTTTCGGCCCAAGACCACCCTTAGACTTACACGCACCCGACTGACTTCGACGCTGAGTTCCGGACTGAACGGTGGGGATGCAATCCGGACCAGCGGAGCCGATGTGTAACCGGTGCCAGGGTTGGTAATGGTGATGCCAGTCACGACTCCACCCACAACCGTGGCGATGGCACTGGCCCCCGTCCCACCACCCCCAACAAACAAGACGGTGGGTGGGGTTTGATATCCACGTCCGCCGTCGGTGATTTGGGAGTCCACGACGAACCCGTTGACGACCTTGCTGACCCCTGTGGCTCGGCGAGCTGGGTACGGCGGTGGCGCGATCGTAATGGTGGGGATGGAGGTGTAGCCGCTGCCCGGATTTTGAACCGTAACCCGTGTGACGACCCCATTTTCCATCGTGGCAACTGCCGTTGCACCAGTCCCACCTCCGCCGGAAATGGTCACTGCCGGTGTATTCGTGTAGCCCAGACCACCGCTCGTCAGAGTGGCACCCACTACGAAACCGTTGACTACGACCGCCGTCGCTTTGGCCGGCTGAGCCGAGCTGCAATCTGGTCGGAAAATGCCTGAGTTGGCGTCAGGTACGACACTCGCACCTCCCTCCAGCTTACCATCATGACCGTGACCGGTGACATCCCTGGCTGTTCCGTCCTCGAAGCTCCATGAGGCGGCCAAACCGGACTCACCATCCCCCAGTCGACAGTACATCTGCTGGCGGATCTCTGAATCCAGTTTTGCCCGCGACCAGATTCGCACCTCATCCATCAGGGCGTTGGCAAACCCGGTGTAAGGAAATTCCGCCCTACCGATGCGGAGTGGTAGGTCGGTCTGTCGCAGGCCTGCTTTTAGGTTTGCGTTGGTCTTAACAGCGATCCCATTGACGTAAATTTTCACTGACTTGTCTGCGCTTGAGAAAGTACAGGCCAGATGAGTCCACGATAACAGCGGCACGGGAGCGTCTACGTATCCGTAGGAACCATCCTGCAGGAAGGCGAGGAATCGAATGCTCGCTCCTTGACCCACTGAATCAGCGTCACGAATCCATTGAAGCTGATAGGACTGCCTCGAATTTCCGCTCTCCCCGTCGCCCTTGTGGAGGAGTTGCATGCCGTTCTGAGGCGGCTGCCGCAGGAATACCCAAGCCTCCAAGGTTATACCACTTGGGTTCTGGAGATCTGGACTGCTCGGAACCGTCACGAAGCTTGTCGTTCCATTTAAGGAAAGGACCTTGTTGGTAGGGGCTTGGGCAACTGAGGTCACGGGTGCAGCCAAGGCCATGATTAAGGCCATGATGGTCCGAGCAGAGCGTCTCATACTCGTCCCTTCGCTCCGCACCGGGCCTGCGTTACGGAATTTCTGGAAGAATTGTTGAAACGGTCGCCACCGGCGGAGCGATGAAGTAAGTGTGACCCTCGTGTCCTCCACGTTCGACGATTCGCTGCCCACTCGGGCCAGCCTGCTTCTTCGGCTCCAAGACCTGGACGACCACTCCTCCTGGATGGAGTTCTTCGACCGCTACCGCCGGTTCATCTTTGGGATTGCGTTAAGAATGGGCCTCAGCCGGCAAGATGCTGAGGAGGTCGTCCAAGACACCGTCATCTCGGTCTCTCGTGGGTTGCCCAGCTTCAGCTACAACCCCACCAAAGGCTCCTTCAAGGGTTGGTTGATGCGGGTCACCCAACACAAGGTGGTCGACCAGTTCCGGAAGCTGGGACGTCAGGTGCCGACGGATGGGTTGCCCGGCGAAACCACGGCCACCCCGGAGGCGGCAGTGGACCAACCCTTCGATGCGTTCTGGGAGGCCGAGTGGCAGCACAACCTGCTGCAGGTGGCCACCGACCAGCTTCGTTTGGCCGTCTCACCGCGGAACTTTCAGATCTTCGACTGGACCGTCCGGATGGGGAGGACTGCTGAGGAAACTGCCAAGGCCTTCGGCATCTCCACCGTCCTGGTCCGGGTCACCAAGTTCCGTGTCCTCCACGAGTTCAAACGGATCCTGCGCCGCCTCGAGAAGGAACCTTGGCCGAAGGGAACCCGGCCATGAACCCTCTGGCATGGATCACCCGCCTCTTCCGTAGTGGCACCATCAGGCGTTGGCCGGAATGGC
>SXXZ01000387.1 GCA_005789375.1 Verrucomicrobiales bacterium
CCGGCCAGACCACGCTGATGCTACACCTCATCGCCAACGCCCAGAAGGCCGGCGGCGTGGCTGCTTGCATCGATGCCGAGCACGCGCTGGACCCGTCCTACGCCAAGAAACTCGGAGTGAATGTCGATGATCTCTTGGTCTCCCAACCCGACTCCGGCGAAGAAGCCCTGACCATCTGCGAGACGTTGGCCCGTTCCGGAGCCCTCGACATCATCGTGGTTGATTCGGTGGCCGCGCTGGTGCCCAAGGCCGAACTTGAGGGTGAGATGGGCATGGCCACCATGGGCATGCAAGCCCGCCTCATGAGTCAGGCGTTGCGCAAGCTCACCGCCATCCTCAGCAAGGCCAAGACCACCTGCCTTTTCACCAACCAATTGCGCGAGAAGGTGGGCGTGATGTTCGGCAGCCCCGAGACCACCCCAGGCGGTAAAGCCCTGAAGTTTTACGCCAGCGTCCGCATCGACATCCGACGCAAAGAGGCGATCAAAGACGGCTCAGGCGCAACCATCGGCAACCACGTGAAGGTGAAGATCGTAAAGAATAAGGTCGCCCCCCCGTTTGCCGAGGCGGAGTTCGATATTCTCTTCAATCACGGCATCGACAAGGAGGGCTCGCTGCTCGATGTGGCTCTCAGCGTCGGCACCGTGGATAAGAAGGGTGCATGGATTCAGTTCCAGGGTGAACTCATCGGTCAGGGCAAGGATGCCGCCCGCAGGACGCTGGCTGAGAAGCCTGAATTGGCGAAAAAAATCCAAGAGGCCACCCTGGCCAAGCGCCTTGCCGAACTCACGGCCGCCACCGCTTCCAACGGTCCAGCAGCCCCTGCGGCAGGTCGATGAGTCCGAGCTCACCAAAACCCGGAAGGACTGACAGCCTGACAGCAGAGCCAACCCGACGACCATTGGTTGCTCACTGAAGGTCGATGAATCCGACCCAAGACCCGACCCGATACTTCGGGCGGGCTTGCACTGTCAGTGACGGTGTGAAAACCGATGAAACCTGCCGGTTTGAAAACCACTGAGCCCAGAAACTCAACGGATCATCGATCCGGCCTGAGCTTGTCGGTTGCTCGAAACGAATTCTGATTACCTCTGGTGGTCCCCGGACGCATTCGGCCTCCTCTGGAAGAATGAAGAAGCGCGGGTGCTCCCCTCGGAAGAAAACCGATCCGAGGATCCGGCAGAGCCGAGGGTTTCAAACCGGCAACTTTCCGTGAATTACGGAACGTTGCTGAGCTTGCACTCCCTCGAAGGATTAAAGAGGGCTTAAGGGTCCTCAGGAGCAGGGGGCACGAGGGAGACCTTAAGTTTCTGGAGCGCCAAGAAAGCCGCGTTGCTTTCAGCCGCCTTCTTGCTGCGACCCACCCCTCGAGCCAACTCGATGCCGCCGTGCAACACGGCGCACCGGAAGGTCCGGTCATGATCTGGCCCTTCGGTATCGAGCAATTCGTAACGGGGGGCCTCAGGCGAACTGGCCTGCAATTGCTCCTGAAGGTCACCCTTGGGATTGTCCAGGTTGGGCAGTTCCACCATCTCGGTTCCTCCCTCGCGAATGAGGTCCATCAGCCTCTGACGAGCGGCCTCGAACCCGG
Source organism: Verrucomicrobiales bacterium (assembly GCA_005789375.1). Next base: position 1,592 of record SXXZ01000387.1, read on the forward strand.
CGTCTACATAGACCGCTCCAATGATCGCCTCGAAGGCATCGGCCAAGGTCGAACTACGGAATCGCCCGCCGGTCGAATCTTCGCCGCGGCTGAGGATGACGTGCTTTCCCAACTCGAGACGTCGAGCCTGCCCGGCCAGCGATGTTCGATTGACTAACTGAGCCCGCGCCTGCGTGAGAGCACCCTCACCCAATCCAGGAAACCGGTGATATAACTCCGAAGTGACGGCCAACTGGATCACCGCATCTCCCAAAAACTCCAACCGCTGATTGTGGTTCTGCCCCCCACCCTCCTCATGCGCCACGGACGGATGAGTCAAAGCCAGGGAGAGGAGCTTTAGATCGCGAAAACGGTGCCCCAGTGCGACTTGGAGATCTTCGAGAGCAGACATGGGAATCGTTGAATGAACTGCAGGCGGAACCTCAAACGTGCTGTCAGCCAGCTCAGACCGGAGCCAGTGACGGGATCTCACTCGGCGCGTTGAAGGGTTCTTCGGTGGGCTCCGCAGGCAAGAGTGCGATCACTGGAGCGTCGTCCGGCAGCCCGTGCTCCAAAAGATTGGCCACATCACACTGCACGGCCGCCAATTGGTTCAGTTGGAGATCGGGATCGATGATGGTGAACAAGTCGCCCGACTTCGGATGTTCATACACAAAGATTCGGCGACCATTGTCCCGGGACTGCCCCTTGACCTTCAAGATGCGCTTGCGCTCCAGCATCACCGCCAAGATGTAGGCTACGGCTGCATGCCGCTCCTCGCGCCGTTCGAGAAGCTTCCTCAGCAGCGACTCGGCGTCATCCTTGCGGATGGCATCCGGCGGCACCGGAGGCGGGGCCTCATACACACCCTTCCAATGGGAGACCAAGTTGACCTTGGCGAGCAGTTCAGCAGCGGACTCCTTGAAGGCATCCACGCAGAGGTCCATCCGTTCAAAGCCCGCTTTCGTATCAAGAAGCAGGGTGTGATAGGTCTCACCATCATGGAACTGCCGCCCGGATAGCCTGCAGGCGTGGGCCCGCGACTGGATATGCCATTCAATCATCGAATCAAGTGCCCAAGTATCGGGGGTCCCCTCTACGGTGCAACAGGCTTTTGCACCCGGTGCCCAAACCGGACTGTGTCCGAAGGAAACAACCCCCAGAGATCGACGGACACCCCGATTTTCCGAACAACCTCTACTGCCCACTGCAAGCCACAGAGGACTCTCAAAGGCGGGCAACCAACAATTGCTCCTGAAAGACCATTTCCTTGGGAAGGTGTGTGTAGAGCTTCATGAACAACTCGTCCGTCGACAGCAAATCCCGGCGCCATTCCTCAGGGTCCATGCGCTGCAACTGGGCGAATCGCTCCCGGGTGAATCCCTCGAGGCCTTCCGTATCAAAATCTTCATAGCGCGGAACCCATCCCAGCGCGGTCTCGGCCGCTCCGGTTGTGCCGGCGCATCGATCCAAGATCCACTTCAGGACGCGCATATTGTCTCCGAATCCCGGCCAAAGGAATTGCCCCGCCTCATCCTTACGAAACCAGTTCACGTGAAAAATGCGGGGCGGCTCGGTCAGTTTCTTGCGCATGTCCAGCCAATGCCGGAAGTACCGCCCCATATTGTAGCCGCAGAAGGGCAGCATAGCCATCGGGTCGCGTCGCACCTGCCCGACGGTGCCGGCCGCCGCCGCGGTCATCTCACTGCCCATCGTGGCACCCAGAAAAACCCCGTGGCTCCAGTTGAACGCCTCGAAGACCAGAGGCACGACGTTCGCACGACGCCCTCCGAAGATGATGGCGGAGATCGGCACCCCCTGAGGATCGAGTGCTTCGGGAGCCATGGCCGGATTGTTGGTGGCCGGCGCTGTGAACCGCGAATTGGGGTGAGCCGCTTTCTCTTTAGAGGCCGGTGTCCAAGGATTGCCCTTCCAGTCCAGACACTCGACTGGAGGCGGGTCATCGTGGCCTTCCCACCAAACTGTCCCGTCCGGCTTGAGTGCGACGTTGGTGTAGATCGTATCACGCGCGATGGTCACCATCGCATTGGGATTGGTCTTGGCATTGGTGCCCGGCGCCACCCCGAAGTAGCCCGCCTCGGGATTAATGGCCCACAAACGTCCGTCCGGACCCGGCCGCATCCACGCGATATCATCGCCCACGGTCCCTATCTTCCAGCCCTGAAACCGTTCCGGCGGAATCATCATGGCAAAGTTCGTCTTGCCGCAGGCGCTCGGGAAGGCTGCTGCGACGTAGCGCCGTTCACCCTCGGGAGACTCCACTGCCAGGATCAACATGTGCTCCGCCAACCACCCCTGCCGCCGCCCCAGGTAAGATCCGATACGCAAGGCTAAGCATTTTTTGCCCAGCAACACATTACCCCCGTAGCCCGAGCCCACCGAGATGATCTCATTGGTCTCGGGAAAGTGGCAGATGAAGCGTCGATCTGGATGGCCGTCGAGAAGGCAATGGAGCCCTCGGTTGAAGTTCTGAGATTGTCCCAAGTGCTCGACGGCGACCTGCCCCATCCGAGTCATGATCCTCATGTTGAGCACCACGTAGAGGGAGTCGGTCAACTCGATGCCGACCTGAGCCAATGGGGATCCTGGCGGTCCCATCAAGTAGGGCACTACATAGAGCGTGCGCCCTTTCATACCGCCGCGCGCCAACTCCAAGAGTTTCTCACGCATGGACGCGGGCTCAGCCCAATTGTTGGTGGGCCCGGCATCCTCAGCCAACTCGGTACAAATGAAGGTGCGGTGTTCGACCCGTGCCACATCGTTGGGGTTGGACCGGTGATAGTAGCAACCCGGCATCTTGTCCTGATTTAGCGGAACCAACACTCCCTCGCGCACCGCCTCGGCATAGAGGAAATCCTTTTCAGCCTCAGACCCGTCACACCAGAACACCGAATCGGGCTGCGTGAGGGCCACTGTCGCGGCCACCCATTCCTGCAGAGCAGGATGGGCAATGGGTTGGGTGCCGTGGGGCGGCGTTTGGGTGCTGCTCACTGGGTGGACCCTACGCCGCTCCTTGCCCGAGGCACTCCGAATCTTGTCGCCCGAAGGGCTCATCTTGGCCGCGCCTGCCTCGAGCCCGGCCCCGCAACTAGCGCCGAGAGAAGCGTCGGTGAAGTACCTCCAGTGACCGCCGACAGTCCTCGCGTGATCCCAGCACAATGTAGAACTGGAACGATCGATCGCCCGGGCGCAACGGAACACTGGAAGTGAGGCGGAAGACGCAATTCCACTTCACCACCCCCTCCCGCTGAAACTCAAAGCGACCGTAACCCACCGGTGGATTGCCATCGGCCGGACGATCGGGAGTAAAAACCCCCATCGCGTGGGATCCCGACGGCGTGGACAGCACCACCGGATGCGCGATCTCGCCCGGAGGATTCCAAGGCAAAGGCTCCAACGTCGCCTTGTCCGGATTCCAGGCCAACGCCTCCGAGAACCGGGCTGGCATGTAGCCCGTGAGCGCCTCGATGGTGATCCGCCGGTGAGGCCGATCCGAAGGCACGCGATAGGTCACGCGGTAGTCGATAACGGTGTCTAGGTCGCCAAACCCGAATTTCACCCGCTTGGAAAGGCGGTGATCGGAAAGGTTCACAGAGTTTAGCGCGCGATGCCCTCCGGATGACATTCCCGGGGCCAGCCAATAGGCCATTCGCACGCGGGTAGTCAGGATGCCGTTCTGGACTGAAAGAGCCTCCAGAACACTCGATGAAGCGGGGCCTGCGCCATCGACGACCGAACCCGCCTCAGTCGGGTTGTAGCACTCGTTCCACAACTGTCCGTCCACATCGGCATTCACCGCCGACTGGAGTTGCCGCCCATGGTCAGTGCTGTCAATGAACTCCACGCCATCCCAAACCAACGAATCGATGGCTCCAGCAACCCGATGGTGCGTCTTGAGAATCAACGGTTTGCCTCGGACCATTCCCCGCAACTCGGCATCGCCAGAAATCGTGCCTGCCAGGGCTAAGCCCATTGAAAACAGCAGTACCAAGAGAATCGCCGCCGCCGATCGGCAAACGCTCAGAAACGGTCGGCAAAATCTCATCCGTTCGAGGAGAGTGTTGATCTGGACCTTTGTTGTGGAGAGGAACTTTCCGGCCCTAAAATCGGGTGTATCTTTTGATCCGCCACCCTCAGCACTCTGAACCATCCATGAACTGTGGATGAACCCAAAAACACCATGCCCCTGCACGAAATCCGATTTCTCGAAGGCCCCCGTTCCCGGTGGGACAATTTCAAGTTCGTCGTCGATATCGCCTGGGAATTTATTCGGGGCTTCCGGGCACTGCACTTCTCAGGGCCGTGCGTGGCGGTGTTCGGCTCGGCGCGTTTCACCGAGGCCAGCCCCTATTATGGACTGACGCGACAACTGTCCGCTGAAATTGCCAAACTGGGATTCACCATCATGACCGGAGGCGGGCCCGGGCTGATGGAAGCAGCCAATCGAGGGGCTCGCGATGTGGGGGGCCGCTCGGTGGGTTGCAATATCGTGCTGCCGATGGAGCAAGAGCCCAACCCCTACTTGGATAAATGGGTCAATATCCGCTACTTCTTCGTCCGGAAGACGCTGCTCATTAAATACTCGTACGCCTTCGTCATCGTCCCCGGAGGATTCGGTACGCTCGATGAGCTCTTCGAGGCCGTGACCCTCATCCAGACCGGAAAAATTAAAGACTTTCCGGTCATCATCTTTGGCCGCGAGTTTCATCAAGAACTCCTGGCGTACCTCGAAAAAATGCGTCAGCTCAAGACCATCTCGGAAACTGACCTCCAACTGTTCTTGGTGACCGATTCTATCGATGAAGCCGTGGAGTTGCTTCGCAAGACCATCAAGAAGTTCGGGCTCACACAAGCCAAACGCACACCGAGTCGACTCTTGGGCGAGCGCTGGTAAGCCTTCAACGG
>SXXZ01000388.1 GCA_005789375.1 Verrucomicrobiales bacterium
CAAGTCCCGGCGCCGCCCCGGATGCCGCCGGCCCTGGCGATCAGCGCCGGTGCGGGGTATTCCTTGGCGCTAACGGCCACTGACAATGCAGTCGGCTGGGGTACCCCGGCCGTGGCGGCCCAATCCACCCCCCAGACCAATCTCTTCACCTTGACCGCCGGCTTCCATGCCGCGGCTGGAATCCGGGCGCGGATCGATGGCGACCAAGATGGCGTCGACGATTCCACCGAAGTTGCGTTGGGCCTCAATTCCGTCGTGCCGGACACCGACCAGGACGGATTAGAGGACGGCATCGAACTCCGCATGTTCCTCAATCCGCTCTCTCCCGATTCCGACGGTGATGGCGTCTCCGATTTGGCTGAACTCACTCAGAGCAGCGATTCCGATGGCGATGGCGTTCCGGACACCGAAGAACTGCGCCTTGGCCTCAACCCGTTGGACCCGGACAGCGACTCCGATGGTTCACCAGACGGAGCAGAACTGGCTGCGGGCACCAATCCGTCTTTGGCCGAGAGTTATCCGGTCTTTGAGTTACTGGAACGCGATCGCCAAATTCTTGCTGGGGACAGACTTATACTGCGAGCAGTCGCCCTGAAACCAGCCACTGCAACCGCCACTGTAGTGATACCACCGGTAGTTCTTCCGCCGACTCCGCCGGTGGATCCAAATGCAGACCCCGGCACAGACCCCGGCACAGACCCCGGAACGGGTACGGGCGGTAGCATCACAAATTCTCCTCCCACGCCCCCTGTCGTAGCCGCCAAGGCTCCCTCATTCCAATGGTTCCGCGACGGCAAGGCGCTAGCAGGCCAAACCAACGTCAACCTGGTCTTGCACGACATCCTTCCTGAAGAAGGCGGAATCTACCGCTTGGAAGCCTCTTTCGATGCAACCACCCGGATCCAAACCAGCCGAAATTTGCGGGTCGAAGTCCTGCGGCTCCAGCGATCACCCTCGCCCGAGCGCATCGTGGGCACGGTAGTGGCCTGGGGCGACGATACCTTCGGCCAAACGACGCTCCCCGGTGGCATCGGTCCCGTCACCGCGGTGGCTGCGGGTTTCGGCCATTCCCTGGCGCTCCGCACCAACGGCACCGTGGTCGCCTGGGGACAAGATTCTCAGGGACAGGCTCGTATTCCCACCGACCTGAGCTCCGTGGTGGCCATCGCAGCCGGCGCGGCTCATTCGGTGGCCCTGACCTCCGCGGGTCAGGTCATTTGCTGGGGCGATAACACTTGGGGACAGGCTACCGTTCCAGCCGGGCTCACCAACGCCATGGCCATCGCCGCCGGCGACTTGCACACCCTGGCTCTCGACCGAAATGGCAAGATCTGGGCCTGGGGTGACGCCACAGTGGGTCAAACCAATTTAAATGGACGCACGGGCACGCGCATCCTAGCCGGTGCAACCGCCTCGGGCTGGATCAGTGCCTCCGGCCAATTCCGGACGGTGGGTCGCCCCGGACTGACCAACCTCACCGGCGTCGTCGGATTTGCCTCGCGAGAAGACCAGGGCCTCCTGCTCCACCGCAACGGCGCGGTGACAGCCACCCCTGGCTCCGCCGGAAACCCCTCACGCGAGGCCACGCCGGCGCTGACCATCGCAACCACAGCCTCCATCGGAGCGGCTGTGACACCCGATGGATCAGTGACGGTCTGGGGTGACACCAATGCATTGGCCTGGCGAGTGCCCGCGGGGTTGAAACGCATCGAGCAACTGGCCGGCGGAGCGCATCACTTGGTGGCCCTCCAACGGTTGCCTGACGCAGACACCGACGGGTTGGCCGATTCCCTAGAGCGGGCCAATGGATCCGACCCCGCCGACCCGGACTCGGACAACGACGGTCTGGAGGACGGTATTGAAAACCGACTCGGCTCCAACCCAAGCCTCGCGGACACCGACGGCGACGGACTAGGCGACCGGACTGAACTGCAAAACGGTTTTGATCCAGCCATCGCCACGGAGCGACCCGATGGATGGTTAGGCCTCGAACCGTTGATCGCGCTAAAGAGCTTCGCGCTCGGCGGAGAGGGCTACCGTCTTCAGGGATCCCAGGACGGCGTGGTCTGGGGAGATTTAGAAGAACTCCATCGCGAGACCAAAGGATGGTCCCGCCGCTTCACTAATACCCTCCCGACTCAGGCCTTCTACCGTCTCCAGGGGCCCGACCGCGGGAATGACATTGAGGGCCGCATCGAAGGCAGCGTTCTCGCCTGGGGCGACGCCACTCTCGGGCAAACTTCCGTGCCGAAGGGATTGGGCACACTCCGCCAAATCAGCGCCGGAACCTGGCACACGCTGGCCTTGCAAACCAACGGCACCGTGGTGGCCTGGGGTGATTCGACCGACGGCAAGTTGTCCGTTCCCAACACCTTGCAATCGGTCGTCGCCGTCGCGGCCGGCGGCAACCATTCACTGGCCCTCGACGCCGACGGACATGTCACCGGTTGGGGACGCAATACGTCCGGGCAGGCCACCGCACCGGTATTCAGTGCCCCGGTCACAGCCATCGCTGCCGGCGGCGACTACAGCCTTGCCTTGCTGGCCGACGGCACGGTCACCGCCTGGGGCACCAACTACAACGGGCAGCTCAATATCCCGTCCGGACTTCAGAACGTGCGTGCCATCGCCGCCGGCTGGAGTCATGCCATCGCCCTCCTTGATGGCGGCACGGTGGTTTGCTGGGGCAACAACCGAGCCGGTCAATGCGTGGTTCCGGCGGGTTTGAAAAACGTCGTCGCGGTCACTGCGGGCGACTCCCACACGGTAGCCCTCCGCGCTGACGGCACGGTCGTCGCCTGGGGCAGCAACGGGGATGGGCAATTACGGATCCCCGCAGGACTCGAGCGGGTCGTCTCCATCCAGGCCGGCTACAATCACACGGTGGCCCTCCGTGACTCAGGCGAACTCATGTCGTGGGGTGGAGATTCGGCCGGATCCCTCCTCAGTCCCGATTCAGCCAATGGTGCCCTGCTATTCTCGGCCGGCGGATTCCACACCGTGGCAGCCCTTCAAGCCCGCGACACCGACGGTGACGGCCTGGACGACCGCTACGAACTGACCCAGGGCACTTCACCCGAAGCCGCCGATACCGATGGCGACGGATTGCCCGATGGCCAGGAACTCCGATTCGGTTACAATCCGCTGCGTCCCACCGA
>SXXZ01000389.1 GCA_005789375.1 Verrucomicrobiales bacterium
CGGTCCACGTAAGCCTTGCCGCTCTGGCTGTTGAGGAGACCTGTCTCGTAGTCGAAGGCGTTGGCAGCCAAGAGCGAATAGCTCGAGGCCAGATTCAGCAGCTTCTCGTAACGATCCAACTTCTCGTTGCGGAACAATCGGAAGGCGACATCGCGCGTCCGGTAGCCCTGGATGACGGCCGAGGATCGGGTCCGGAACGCTTGCCGGTCGGCCTGGATCCGCTCACCTTCCGCCACCACCGAACGAAGCTTCATCTGAGCGTCGTACAGTTCGCGCTGGCGCTGGTTGATTTCGGTCAACTCCATGTGAGCAGTTTCCAACTCGTCGGCGAGATTTTTCAGGGTCTGCCGTAAATCGATGAGCTTCTCACGGGGAACTATATAACCAAATTTAGTCCAAGCGGCCGAGGTCTCCGTGGCGAACTCCATCGATGCTACAACGGACAACCGCGCCGCCTTAATTTTATCGAGAACCTCCACGACCGTTGCGCCGGTGGCCAGCATGGCCGCGCGCCCAGGTGCGGTGAGATCACCGCCGGCAGCCAAACCTGCAATCAACGATTTGGGCAATGCCTCGGAAATAGCACCTGTCACATTGTCCACCGATTTTGCTACGGTATCAGTCACCGCCGCGAAGATTTCATTCGCCAGCAGCACCGATTTCAATGTTTGTTCAGAGATTAGCAGCCCCAGTTCCGCGTCCCTGATTTCCTCCTGCGAATCGTAGTTGGCTTTGAACAAGTCCAACGCGGTCTGCATGCTGCTGAATTGTCTTCGGGAGGTGTCGGCTGCTTTGGCTAAAAGGCGTTCAGCGGCAATCACACCCGAAATGGACTGTTGAATGCGTCCCGGAGAAGACCTTCGACCCGACCAATCAGCAGGTCGATGCGTGAACCCGTTTGCGGATAATCGGATTGTGTAATTGGTTAGAACCGGAAATTTAAAAAATTTGTCGGGAGTGGCTACGCCTTGCCATTCCGGAGGGAATCCCAAGATCCCGATCTCAAATTCTTTGGCCTCATCATTGACAGTGGCAGGGAATATGTGCTCGGGCATGTCGACGTACAGGTAATGTACGAGGTCCGGACCGACATAATCCTGAGGGAAGGTCTTCCCCGGGCCAATGTCATCGGAGTAGGGAGACCCGTAGATCTCGATCAACTGAGAAGTCACCGCCCGCTCAGCATCGAGGATCTTCGATTTCACCTCTTCCAGGCTGTCTTCCTGGGACCGGATGCCCTCGGACATGGTCCGGGCCTCCTCGAACGCCAATGATGCATTCTCGAGCGTACCGATCGCCCGATCGTACAACTGCTCGTAGTGGCCCTTGGGGGTCGCCCCTGTTACCAAGTTGGGATTGATGTCGAGCGCCACGCTATCCCGCGGCAAGCCCAGCGGCGTGAGGCCCGCCTCGGCATTGTCCAGGATTTGTTGGGTTTGACGATAGTTCAGCGGTAATTGGGTCAACTCGAGCACTGTGGTGCGGTCGATCTTTTGGATGCCCTCATGGGAAGGATCCGGATCCACCGACGGCAGCAGGGAATTGCCGACCACCCAGTTGAGATAGGCACCCTGCCCGACGCGACTGGCCCAGTGATCCAGCCCCCAGTGTCGCACCGAGGCGACCACCCGATTGGTATTGGATCGGGTCTCGCCAAAGCGGGTCCAACCTTTGATTTCGCCCGAACGGTAGGATTGGCGGAACACCAACTCCATGACCTCGAACCCCATCTGACTGACAGCCGCTGCCGATGCAGCGAACTTGCGTTCGTCGAGGTAATCGACCTGGACAGGTTTGCCTAAAATGGTCACGGCCTCGGTGCGGGGCACCCAATCGAAGTTCTGATTGACGATAAGACCATAGTACCCCTTCAGGGCGGTCAGGTAATGACCGTAGGCATCACCATGGCCCTGCGGATAGGCCTTGGCCGCATCCAACGCATCCAACACGCCATCGTTGTTGAGATCCTTGATGTTGTAGTTCTGAACGTAAATGACTTCCCCTGAATTGATGCCGCGGGTGAAGTTCCAGTACATGCGATTATAAGCGGGGGCCGTCTGCACGCCCGGTTGCATGAAATCATCCCGACCGCGGAGCAGGGCTAGTTCCTCTTCCAACAGGGAACCCACCTGACCTGAGAAGCTGAACTTCGACGTGGCCACGCCACCATCGGCGGAATCGCCGGTTCCGACCGCGACGGTCGGATTCGCGGAATCCGCGTAGGCCTCATCCCCCATCAGGGTATAGAGGTCGTTCAGATAGCCCGCCACGAGCAACAATGCGTCATTGGCGGGGCCGTAGTTAATCCCAGAATCGATGCTGAGATCTCGGCCGCGACGCAAGACCGTCTCGTAAATCTCGATCAAACCGCTGCTATTGATGTTTTTGAGATTCAGCGCGACAGCCCCTTCCCAACGGCGACCTGCCTGCCCGAGGACGCTGACATCGGTATTAACCGGGTTGTTGTACAAGTCGGTGATGCGCTGCCCGAATGGGTTGATCCCCGCCAACACACGCTTGATCCAACCCTCGGCCAATTGAGGCTCCGTCCAGCGCGACCACTGTCCTATTTGAGGATCGGTCGTGTCGGTCGAGCGATACCGCATGATGAGGTAGTTGTCGGACAACACGCGAACGCCGGCGCCACCCAGTGTGTAGCGAGGCAGAGCCGTTCCACTCTGCAGGGCCAACCATTGGGACATGGTGGCGTCCATCGGAGGCGGGGCACCATCCACCGGTGCGGCGATACGCCAATCGTATTCGTACTCACCGAAGCGACCCGCCAGATCCGGAGTGTGCTGCAAGGTTAGCAACTCGTTGAGGGGGTTGGCGGAAGGAATCACCCGAAGCTCACCGGGCCACAATCCGCCATCCACCTTGAAGACCAGCACCGACACGGGTTCACCCTTCGGGGTGAATGCGGCTCCGTTGCCCACGATGACCGACACCATGCCATATCCAGGACCACTGGTGCTGAGTGCATAAGAATCGACCGCCGTGTCTTCGTCGGTGATTTCTACGACGGATAAGACTCCCACGTTGGCGCGTTTCTGAGGGTCTGCGATGTATTGGCCCGCAATTTTTGGATTTTCGACAAACGTGTCCACTACCGCCGTCAGGCTGTTGACCAACTGATCCCACTTGGTCTTCTCATCGGCCGGGCTCGACGGGCACAAGTCCAACACAGTCTTGAGATCCTCTCGATCTGCGATCCCGCGCAGGACATTCATCTGAACATATTCGCGACCTGGGAATTCACCCTTAAACTCGCCTTTGAGAACGAGAGCACCGCTAGATCCGACATTGGGATCAAAAAACACCCGTGTGGCCAAATGAGGCGGGAGGTTCGGAAAATAGGTGAGACCCTGGTTGGGCTCGGCCAGCACCCCTGTGGGCAATTTATCCAACCCGACCGACGTCAGTGTCGCCACCTTGCGACGAGTGGGATCCACGAGAACCACGCTGGGTTTCTTGACGTTGAAGTTCGTGGCAATGGATTGCTGGTAGAGGATCTGGGCACTGGATTGACCACGGATCGCAGGCAGTCCGTTCACCGGAGTGGTAAGGGTTTGTCCAGGCTGAATCACCGCAGGAATAGAAGGCCAAACGGGTCGATAGGTGATAGAAAGAGCCGTGGTCGTCTTTTCGGCAGGAGCCCCGACATAGGTTCCGGCAACAGATCCTGGGACTCGCAAGTAGGGAACAATAGTCCCCACCGGAATAGACGGTAAATTGGGCCAAGCGAACCCGTCCAAGGTCTTATAATAGAACCGCATGGAGAAGCTGTTGGTGTCGGAAGCCCGTGCCGCCAAGAAAGGGGGGCGACCCACAAACTGGACTGAAGTCCCATCCACGGACTGACTCGTTAGCGCCAAAGGAGCCTGAGTCACTTCGGTTCCGTTGTTCCGCACTTGGAGATTAAGGGTCAAC
>SXXZ01000390.1 GCA_005789375.1 Verrucomicrobiales bacterium
TCTGGAGATCCAGGGAGAACGCTGTCGAATTGCCTGCTGGGTCCGAGATACTGGGATTGGCATCGAACCGGCCGCTCTCGGAAGAATCTTCCAAGAATTCACCCAGGCTGACGGTTCAACCACTCGCCGCTTCGGGGGCACCGGTCTGGGCTTGTCGATCTCCCGCGAGCTGGCCCGCCGGATGGGTGGCGACATCGAGGTGAGCAGTGAGCCGGGGCATGGTTCGACCTTCACCATGACCGGGGTCTTCGAGATCGTGAGTCACGCCCCCGCGGCACCCGCTCCATGCCCTCTAAAACTGCTCATAGCCGACGCCCATGCAGCCACCTGCCAGTCTTTTGAGCATGAATTGGGTCGCTGTGGAGCCTTAGTCACCCAGGTGCCCACGGCCGCTGCGGCCATTGATTCTCTGCGACAAGCAGCCGAAGCAGGCCACCCGTTTGATGCTGCGTTCATCGCCCTGCAATTACCGGACATGGATGGCCTGACGGTGGCCCACGAGGTGCACTGCATCGCTGCCATTGCATCCGTGCGGATCATCCTAGTCGCGGCGGTCTCCCAACGCCCGGATCCGAATTTGTTGCGGACGGTGGGAATCGCCGGTCATCTGGTGAAACCCTTCAAACAATCCCGACTGCGGGAGGCGCTCCGAGCGCTGGCTGCCGGAGAAAGCCTCCTGAGCGGACCCAGCCCTACGGATTCTATTTCTAGAAAAAAAACCCCGAGCGGCCGTTCGCTGAGATTACTGCTGGCCGAAGACAACCTCGTGAACCAGAAGCTGGCCGTCACCCAACTCCGCCGCCTCGGACACAGCGTCGCTGTCGCTTCCAATGGGCGCGAGACGCTGCAGGCCTTGCAACGGGGCCCTTTCGATGCGGTCTTCCTCGACTGTCAAATGCCCGAACTCGACGGCTACGAAACAGCCCGCGAAATCCGCCGTCTGGAGGCCGACCGAAAGTTGGGAAACCGGCTACCCACCTTCTTAATCGCCCTGACGGCCAATGCCATGGCGGGTGACCGGGAGAAATGCCTCGCGGCCGGCATGGATGAATTTCTCACCAAACCGCTCGATCTCGACCAACTGCCGAGCGTGCTCAACCGGGCTGTTGGGGCTCCGTCACTGTTGCCGACAGAGACTCCATCACCGATCTCAACCCTCGCGAGACCGACCTCACAAACCTCGGAGGCGTCCCGCCCCGACTCGATGCCCATTCTCGATCCCTCCCTGTTGGATTCCTTGCGAACCCTTCGATTCGATGGAGAGCCCGACCCGGTGACCGAGATCATTGATCTATTCCTGCGCGACACGCCTTCACGCCTTGAAGAGGCAATTGCATCCTTCCATCGGCGGAATGCCACTGGAGTACAGGAGGCCGCACACACCCTGAAGGGCAGCGCGAATAATTTAGGAGCCCGCCGATTGGGAGCGGCCGCTGGACGCCTGGAAAACCAGGCATCCACAGGCCGATGGGACCTCATCGATGAACTCCTCCAAGCCGCCACGACGGAACTTCAGTTGCTAATCCCGGAGCTGGAGAGTCAGCGTTCTCACTGAAATTCGCGGAAGAGAAGCTCGATCGCCGACCGCACGCTCACTTCATCATCGCTTCGATCTCCTCGGCCTCGATGGGGATGTCGGCCATCAGATCTACCGGTCCATTTTCCGTGATGAGGACATCGTTCTCTAGGCGTACCGCGAGGTCTTCTTCCGGGATGTAGATGGCGGGTTCCACCGTCATCACCCAACCGACGGCGAAGGGTTGATTCATGTGCCCCAAGTCATGGACATCTAGGCCGATCGGATGCCCATTGCCGTGCATAAACCACTTTTTGACCGGCTTCTTCGAGGGATCGGTGACTTTGACTTTCAGATCCTTCGGCTTCAACAAGCCCAAACCGACACATTCCTGGGCGACAAGATCCTCCGCTTCGGCCTGCCACTGGCTCCATATCTTACCCGGGGTGAGACCGGCAATGGAGGCCCGCAACACCCGGAGCACGGCGTCATAGACCTGCCGTTGTCGCCGCGTGAACCGACCGTTGACGGGAATGGTGCGTGTCAGGTCTGAGTTGTAATTGGCGTAACTGGCCGCCACATCGAGCAACAGCACTTCGCCACTTCGACAAACCTGATCGTTGTCGAGGTAGTGGAGCACGCACGAATTCCTGCCGGAACCGATGATCGGATTGTAGGCAAAATTACCACGGCGGCGGATGAATTCATGGGCGAACTCCGCCTCCACATCACACTCGTTGACCCCCGGGGCCACGAAGCGACACACCCGTTCGAACCCTGCTTTCGTGATGGAGCAGGCGTGGCGGATGAGGTCGACCTCCAGAGGATCCTTCACCACCCGGAGCGTGTGGAGCAGCGGTGCCACTCGACGGAAATCGTGCAGCGGATATCGGGAACGCAAATCGCGGATAAAACGCACATCCCGCGACTCGACCTCCACCACGGCCCGCTTGTGCTCATTGGTGTTGAGCCAGACCGACTGGGACTCGCACATCAACCGATGGAGAATCCGGGGAAAGTCCGCCATCCAATGCACGGATCGAATGCCGGAGACCTCCATGGCCTGGGGCTTCGTCAACTTGTGCCCCTCCCAGATAGCGATGAGTTCGCTGGTCTCGCGCAAGAACAGCATCTCCCGCATGCGCTCGTCTTCGGCAGACGGGAAGATCACCAGAATGGATTCTTCCTGTTCGATGCCGCTCAAGTAGAACAAGTCGGTGTTAGGCACCATTCTGAGTGTTCCGTCGGCATTGGTAGGAAGAAGGTCATTCGCATTGAGAATGACCATGGCCCCAGGCGGGAGCAGCGCGCGAAGTCGCTTTCGGTTCTGGGAAAACAGAGCGGACGGGATCGGAGCGTGTCTCACGGGCTCCAGATTCTCCCGGCGGGCGGCCTCGTCAATCCTCGGATGTGCCCCTCCCCGAGCTCAGGGTCATCGTGCACCCGTACAAATTCTCAACAGAGCGTCCGGAGGGAGTCGTTGAAGAGCTTCAGTGATCGAAGCCCCCTCGCCGGGAAAACGGTAGCCAGAATCCAATTCTGCCAAGGGCTGTAACACGAACCGACGAACCTGAGCCCTAGGGTGAGGCAAGACCAGTTGCGGCGTGTCGCGGGTTTCACCATCCCACGCGATGAGGTCCAAATCGAGGGGGCGAGATTCGTTGTGCACGACCTTCGGACGACGTCCGGCCTCGACCTCCACGGATTGTAGAAACGCCAGCAGCGACTCCGGAGTTTCTCCATCTTTAGGAACCAAGATAGCCACCGCATTGGTGAAGGTCGGTGAACCCGGTGGACAGTCTACCGGAGTGCTGGTCCAGAGCGACGAACGCTGCAGGAGCCTGCTCGAACGGTCTTCTAAACGATCCATCGCCCACCGAATGAGGGATGCCGAATCGCCGAGGTTCGACCCAAAAGCGACCACAACCTGGACCGGGATAAAATCCATGCGACAGAGCGGTATGAATGCTGGGGCGGATCGACTCAGTGCAAGCCCAGCACATCCTGCATGCTGTAAATGCCGGGAGCCTTACCGACCACCCAATCCGAGGCCCGAAGCGCTCCCTGGGCAAACGTGTCGCGACTGCTGGCCTTGTGGGTCAGTTCGACCCGCTCCCCCACCGCGGCGAAGAGGACGGTGTGATCTCCCACCACATCGCCGCCGCGCACCGCATGGATACCGATTTCCGAGGGCGTGCGGGCGCCGACAATGCCGTGCCGGCCGTGACGCAGCGCGTCGTCCAACTGGACCTTGCGGACATCGCCCAGAATTTCCAACAAGGTGGTCGCCGTCCCGCTGGGCGCGTCCTTCTTGAGCCGGTGATGAGTCTCGATCACTTCGAGGTCGAAGGAAGTCCCGAGAATTTCGGCTGCCTTGCGAGTGAGCCAGAAGAGGGTGTTCACCCCGGTCGAGTAGTTCGAGGCCCAGACCATTGGAATCTGAGTCGCAGCCGACCGGATGGCCGCCTTCTCCGCCTCGCTGTGACCTGTGGTGCCGATGACTAGGGCTTTTCCGTGGGCCGCACACAAGGCAGCCACCTGCGCAGTGGCGTCATGGTGCGTGAAGTCGATCACCGCATCGGCCTGTGGAAGGACCGCCGCCAAATCATCGCCGACATCCAGCCCGGCAACGACCTGCAATTGCGGATGATCCTTGGCACACGACAGCAGTGCCTGACCCATCCGCCCCTTGGAACCCGTGATGATGATGCGCGTCACGAGTCGAACCCTACTGCGATGTCTCCCGGCGAACAAGAAAGCCGATGCTCACCCTTTTCACTCAAAGCGCTCAAGACCGACGGCTCATTGCTTCCGGTGGCCAGAAACCGCGTTCTGGTGTTCTCTGGTCCGACTTCATGGCAATACCCGGAGCCCCCTTGAAACCCATCCCCCACTTTGTGCGATGGGTGGGGCGAATCCTGGGCTGGACAGGGAGCATCGGCCTCGTAGCGATCGGGGTCTCGACCGAGGATATGACCCCTCGGGGAGCCGGTTGGTTCTTGGGTGGATTCACTCTGGCAATCGCCCTAGAAACCCACCGCTGGTTGCCCACCCAGAACACCGTCGCGGCCGCCGGCCTGATTTCACTGGTAGGAAGCATCATGGCTACCCTTCTAGGCTTTGGCTCTCCAGCAGCCTTGAAGCTCAATTTACTTATCTGGTTTAGCCACCTTCTGGCCAGCCGTGGGCTTACCCGCTACCTGCTCCGCCCCTGGCGCAGTCGCTCTGGTTATGGCGTGGGTGTTCTGATTGGGACGACCGTGTTGTCCGGAGTGTCCATAGGGCTCTCGCTGGCCATCCTCGGCCTTCCCATCTCAATGCCAGGACTCGGACTCCTGTGGGTCGGTGCTGGCATAGCTCTCCTCAGTGCCAGTGTGTGGCTTTTGGTGAAAAAGCCGATTCCCGAGGTGCCGAACCTGTTTCCCGCAGGGTTGTGGCTCATTCTGACGCTGACTCAACTCATGGCCGGAGTGGCCACCGGACACAGTATCGAGGCCGCCTGGGCGGGCACACTGGCTCTCGCCGCGACCCTGGGAATTTACAGAACCCTGCGCACCGGACGACGCCAGATTCATTGATCCTCGGAGACCGGTGCCTTCGCGCGGACCAAAAGAACCCGCGAAGCCCGCATTCCATCCAACTCGCACACCGTCAACTGATGGTTACCGAGAGCCACCGAATCGCCAACTTTGGCAAAGCCACCCAGTTGTTCGGTCATCCAACCACCGACCGTATTGACCTCCGAGGCCTCCACGGGTTCATCAACCAACTCCGACAGCTCAAAGAGAGGAAGCGCCCCGTCCAATCGCCATTGGCCATCGCCCAACACCTCGATGCGCGGTTTTTCTTGGTCGAACTCATCTTGAATCTGACCCACCAGTTCTTCGAGGACGTTCTCCAAGGTCACCATGCCGGTGGTACTGCCGTATTCATCCACCACCACCGCCAGATGAAGGCGACGGTCCAGAAAGAGTTGCAGCAACCGGTCTAATCGAGCGGTCTCTGGGACGTAGATGACCGGCTTGGAACTGGCTTGCAGATTTGAAGCCAACCCAGCCGCACTCCGGCGCAGGTAGATGTCCTTGACGTGCACCACGCCCACCAGCCGGTCGAGATCTCCTCCATCGCTCAATGGAAACCGAGAATACCGAGTCTCGTCGGCCACACGGAGGCATTCGGCGATGGGACGTCGAATGTCTAGGGCCACGATCTCCCGCCGAGGTCGCATTACTTCACGCACCCTCCGTCTTCCGAGGTCGAGGGAGTTTTGAACGATTTCACGGGCCAACACCGAACTCCCACCGGCAGCCAACGTGGAACCCAGCATCAATCGAAGCTCGTCCTCCGAATGCACCTCACCATGACCCGAGGTCTCGATACCCAATCGTTGCAACACCCAGAGCGACGTCCAGTTCAGCACCCAAATCAAGGGATAGGTCACCACGTAGAACCAGTGGAGCGGATAGGCCACCCAGAGCGACGCGGGCAGCGGGCGTTTAATGGCAATGAATTTGGGGGCCTGCTCTCCCACCACGACATGGAAAAAGGTCACCGCCATGATGCCCACCGAGGCCGAAAGCAGGTGCCGCAATTGGGCCGACTCAATTTGAAACCAGCCAAACACCGGTTCTAAAAGTGCAGCAAAGACGGGCTCGGCCACCCATCCCAGAGCAAGGCTCGCCAAGGTAATGCCCAACTGGCAGGCGCTCAGGTACCCATCGAGATGACCTAGAATATGGCGAACCATCCCGGCCCGTCGGTGGCGTCGCTGGACATACCCTTCCAACTGGGTGTCCCGGACCTTCACCAGAGCGAATTCGGCCGCGACGAAAAACCCATTGAACGCCACCAGCGACAAGGCCAGCGATAGCTTGCCCACCACTTCGAGGACCGAAGAGGAGTCACTCATGATTGCACCTCTAAAAATAAAGCCCCGAGAACATCCGACAGCGTCACGATCCCCACCTCGACACCACCGGGTCCGCGGACGATTGCCAGATGCTCACCCGACCGCTGAAAGGCTCGAAGAGCCTCCTCGATGCGCATTGAATCCTCTAAGAAAAGCGCTGGCCGCAACCAATCTCGCGCCGTCGTGCGTTGGCCGTCTGGTTCCGAATACAGCACGTCCTTAAGGCTCACGATTCCCTCGATCCGACGGCCTGCCCCTCGGCTACTCCATACAGGCATGCGAGTCCGCCCTTCCCGACGACACAAGTCCCGGATCTCTTCTAAGGTGGCCGAGGCTGTGATGGTCTGGACGGAATCCAACGGTTTGGCCACCCGGGAGAGCGTGAGATTCTGGGCATCAATCACGCGGTTGATGAGCGAGCGTTCGGTCTTGGACAGCTCACCCGTGCTCGATTGGATCAAGGCCTTGAGTTCATCCCGATTAGCAAAGAGACGGCTGCTGAGAGCGCGGTCACCGGTCACCCAAAGGAGCCCTTGCGCAAATCGCCCCACCAGGAACACCGCGGGCGACAGCATCCAGTGGATGGCTGCAAAGACCGGCAGCAGCAATAGGCAGAGCCTATTGGGCATTCGTTGAAACAAACGCTTAGGCAACAATTCGCAAACCAAGTAAATAGCCAGTCCGGTTGCCAGCAGCATCGGCCACAACGTCCATTCGCGACCCTTGGCCCATCCCTGAAGGTCCTGCCAAATGAGTGCCACTGCTGAAAAATTAGCCACCGTGTTGCCCACGAGAATGGTCCACAAAAAGTCCTCCGGTCGATCCATGTAGGCAAGCAGGCGACGAGCATTGCCACTGCCAGCTCGAGCTCGCTGCCGCACACGGAGTCGACTCAGGGCAAAGACCCCGGACTCCATGCCCGAGAGAAAAAAGGACACCAGCAGCCAGCCGGCCACCGAAGTCCAGTGCATCAGCTCGTGGTTCACAGCGCAGCCTCCGTCTCCACGAGCAGTTCCCGGATGCGTCGCTCGTCGGCCTGCTTGACGGTAATCCGCAGCCCCTGATACCGGAACACCTCGCCCGGAGTCGGCACAACATCCGCCAACCACAGCACCAGCCCGGCCATGGTTTCCACCTCATCGAGGGAATTTAGCGCCGGATATTCGCGCCGAAAATCATCCAGGCGCATGGCCCCATTGACCCGCCAACGGCCGGGCGCGAGGCATTCGAAGACAAACCCTTGCGCCTCCCCTTCCCGACGAATGGGACCAACAACCGACACCAGAATATCCTGCAAAGTCAGCAAACCGGCGATGCTGCCATACTCATCGAGCACGATCGCCACACCCCGGCGCTGCCGTTGCATGGATTCGAAGAGCTTCAGCAGATTCATGCTCTCGGGCACGAACGACGGAAACTCCATAGCCATGAAAAGGTCGGTGTCCGAATCGAGCAACAAGGTCCGAGTGTTCAGCACACCCACCACATCGTCGGGCGATTCATCGTACAGAGGAATCCAGTGGTGACCTGATTTCCGGGCCTCCGCCACCATTTGGTCCATGGGCAGGTCATCCCGCAGCAGCACCATCCGAGCCCGCGGCTGCATCACATCTCCAGCGGTGCGTTGATCGAGCGAGAGCACCTGCAGCAGAATCTCTTTTTCTCCAGCGCCCAGCGTTCCTTGCTGATGGGCCAACTCAATCAGATCGGCATATTCGTCGTCGGAAACCCCCGTCTGAATCTTGGCAGACTTGGGCACCAAGCGCTCCACGACTCCATCGACCCAGGCTTGGGCAATCTGTCGCACCGGCCGAGTGAGACTAACAAAGAGCCACAGCGGTTCAGCGACTCTCAAGGCCCAGACCTCTGGGCTCCGAACGCCCAGTGCTTTGGGAGTCACCTCGCACGTCAGCAACAGCAGGAGCAGGCCCAATGCGGCCCACCAGACCCCGGGAATTCCTGGATCGAGCGCCAACCCACTCCCCACGGTCAAGGCCACCAAGAGCGAGTTGGACAGGGTATTGCCCAGAGCGATGGCTGCGAGGACATCGGCTGGGTGCGCCAGAAGGTTGCCGACCCGTTCGCTGCCCCTGCGACCGGATTCGAGCAGACGACGCGCCCGCCACGACCCCAGTGAAAACAGGGCCGATTCGGCGAGTGCAAAGAAGAAACTCGCTGCAACCAGCGTCAGGAGGACGAGCATCGGTGTTGTGGACTGTGGAACCAACGGCCTCCATCGACTCCAAAAGTCGCCCTGGATTCAATCCCGGAAACACTATGGCCGGGTGAACTCTAATGGGAAAGACCGAAGACTGGGCAGTGGGCACCTTCCCATTCTCGACCAAAACCCCTATCATTCACGCATGCGAACCGTCGTGTATCCCGGGAGCTTTGATCCGATCACCAACGGCCACCTCGACGTGGTCCAGCGTGCGGCCAAAATGTTTGACCAAGTGATTCTCGCCGTGGCGAATAACGAAACCAAACACCCGCTCTTCAGCCTCGAAGAACGCAAGCGGATGGCGCTCTCGGCCGTCTCGAACCTGAGCAACGTCGTCGTCGAAACCTTGGAAGGACTTCTGGTGGACTACGTGGTTCGCCACAAAGCCTGTGCAGTCGTTCGCGGTCTGCGGGCCGTGAGCGACTTTGAATTCGAATTCCAGTTGGCCCTCATGAACCGAAAACTGAATGAGAATGTGGAGACCGTTTTCCTGATGCCCAAGGATTCCTACTCCTTCCTGAGTTCGCGCCTAGTTAAAGAAGTGGCCCGCCTCAAGGGCGACGTCTCGCCCTTCGTGTCCACCGAAGTCGTGCAGGCACTCCGACTGAAGCTCAACACCTCCAACGACTGAAGTGACGGCCCGCCCGGATCCCGACCGCTTCGCCTCCAGATGCTTGAAGATGGGACCCAAGATCGGCCACGACCGCCTGTTAGGCTCTTCCCAGGCACCTGCTAAGCAACCTGCTAAGCAACCTGCTGGGCAACCTGCTGGGCACCTCCTAGGCACCTGTCAGGCAACCTACTACACACCTCCTAGGCACCTCCTAGGCCACTCCTAGGCAACCTACTACGCACCTGCTAGGCATCTGCCAGACTCCTGCTAGGATCCTCCTAGATCGCACCGAAGTCAGACCCTCGGGTTGGAGACTGGAGCCGGTGATCGCGAATCTCAAAAGGGCGGCCTGTTGGATTAATTTTTTACGCGAAAATTTCCCGGAGCATCGCGTCGCTATTGCATCCCCAGAGCGGTATGGGCACTGTTTGAACTGTCAGTCCAACCCGTGCACCGGTAGCTCAATTGGATAGAGCTTCTGACTTCGGATCAGAA
>SXXZ01000391.1 GCA_005789375.1 Verrucomicrobiales bacterium
AAAGCCGCGGCGGCCACGGTGACCGGCACCGCCCAGCAAGCCTCGGTGACCTTCACCAACGCGGTGTTGCTGGCCCCCGCCTCGTCGAACGTCTATGTGCTGTCCTTCTCGGACACCGGAGTCCCGGCCAAGACCTTCAACGTCACCAATGCGTTCCAGGTGGCCAACTACCGGAACATCGAACTGCCCGCGCCTTTGGTGTTCGAGAACTTCGATGCGATTCCCGAGGGACAGGTGCCCGCCGGTTGGACGCGCAAGTCCTACGTCGAGATCGCCAACCCCGAGCTGGACTTCGGCAACCTCGGCTCCGCGGCGTATGCCGATTGGACCAGCGTGGATGCCTCGCGGTTCAATGGCAGCTTCGTTACCTACAACAATCCCGAAAACCCCGCTGACTGGGGGACGGACTACCAACGGGTGAACGTGATCAACCCGGCCAACGTGGTGAACGGACAAATCCTGAATGAACCGCTGGCCAAGGGTCGTTTCCTCTTCAGCACCTCGGGATATTCGATCGGCCGCAGCCAAGTGATGCACATCACGACGCCCGATTACAACCTCTCGGGTCGCACCAACGTGCAGTTGGCCTTCAAGAGCCTCTGGGAGCAGAACCAAGACAGTATCGGAGCCGTGGAATACTCCATCAATGGCGGAGCCCAGTGGCTGCCCTTGGTTTACCTCATCGATGAAGCGGACCTGGTCAAAGCCGAGGACGGATCCTTGGACGCCGAGGCCACCCTCAACAAGGAACACGGCGACGTGGCCAACTACACCGACGACGCTGGAACTGTCATCGGCGGCACTTACGGTGCCTTCATCGGTGCTCCGATCACCGCCAGCCTGGCCCCGTTCATCCAGGGCCGCGTCAATGACAACCGCTTCGAGTCCAAGCGCTACGAGCTCTTCCGAGTGAGCGGTGCCGACAACCAGTCCAAGGTGCGCTTCCGCTTCATTCAAGCGGGCACCGACAGCTGGTACTGGGGCATCGACGACTTCGGCCTCTACGCCGGCGCTGCTTCGAGCACCAACACTCCGTCCGAGCCGGCCAAGCCGTTCGCCTTGCTGGACATCAACAACAAGGTGGTCTCGACCGTAGTCACCAACGCCGACGGATCATTCACCCTCACGGCTGGAGGCGGTGATACTTGGGACAATGCCGATTCCTTCTCCTACTTGCATCAGCAGCGGAGCGGTGACTTCGACGTGCGCGTCCAAGTGCTGTCGGTCGAAGCCGACGATGCCGCATCGACGCAAAAGAGCGCCAAGGGTGCCTTGCATATCCGAGCCAATCTGACCCCGGGCAGCCCGAACATTCAGCTGAACGCCAGTCCCATCGCTGGTGCCAACTACGTGGAGACGATTTTCCGCCCCGTCCAGGACGGCGGTACCGATGATCCTCCGAGCGGTTCCGTTAAGGTGGATGGTGGCCCCTACGAGGGTACTTACCGCCCGAATGACGGCGACTTGTTCCCCCTCTGGCTCCGAGCCCGCCGCGAGCGCAATTTGTTCCGGACCTTCGTTTCCACCGACGGCATCCAATGGAAAGTCATCGCCGAATACCAGATGGACAGCTTCCCGACCAATGTCCATGTCGGTCTGGGCGCAGTGGCCCACATCAGCAGCAACGAGGATGCGGCCAATCGCGTCAGAGCCAGCTTCAAGAGCTTTGGAAACACTCCTCTGCCCCCCGCGGCGACGGTGTCAGGCGCACCGGCCGGCACCAATTCTCCCGGCACCTACCCGGACCGCTCGGTAACGGCCGTGAACTGGCACATCAGCCTCCCGACCAACGGCATTGGCTACACCGCCGACAAGACCCAGAGCGGCCCCATCGTCTGGAACACGGCCGGTTTCGGGACCATTTCCCGTGACTTGCTATTGAACATCAACGGAGAGCAAGGCCCCCTGGCCTTCGGCATCGCCCGCTACGCGACCGGCGCTCTGGACTTCGGTATCGGCGTCCGCGATGCAACTGCAGCCCAAGAGAACCTCGGGCCTTATTCAAACCCCACGCGCCAGCGTTATGCTACGCCTGAGGCCAGCGTGCCCTCGGCGCAGTCTTGGTTCCCCTCGCCGAAGCACGGCGTCCTGGTGACCTCCACCCGCAAGGTGGGATCGCTTCAGTGGAATGACGGTGCGGCTCCGTTCTACGCCCACGCCTTCATGGCGGTGGACGGCTCGAGCACCCGCCATTTCAATATGGACGACGGATCCTTCGGGGGCGGCGACTTCTATCTGCGTATGGCCAAGTTGGCTGACACCGCTGCCCACCCCAACGCCCAGGCTAATAGCGCCGGCGGTTTCCAGCGCGCGGCCTTCGACAACTCGGTGGCCTGGTTCCCCTACTCGCAGGGATGGAAGGCGGGCTACTTCGCCGACGCTTCCGGAGGTGCCAAGGGCCGCTGGAGCCGAGCCTTCTCGCACAGCGCTGCTGCGGGCGAAGGTTCTTTCGTCATCGACCGTCAAATCTCCGCGGCACTCCTCCGCTGGGAAGACTTGGGCGGCGAGACCTTCGGTGGTCTGGCCACGCTCACCTTGCCTGAGGTGAACTCGAAGAACGACGGCTTGCTGTTCCTGACCGGCAACGACGACGGCACCGCCAGAGGTCCCCAGGTCAACTGCTTGCCCACCGCTGACGGCAAGGGCTGGACCGTGGCCGTCCGCTCGGTCGAAGAGAACAAACAAGATCCGGCAACTTACGCGGCCACCGACAAGTGCGAGTTCTCCTTCGTCTATGTCCCCTTGAGTGCTGGCAACCTGATTGGCGGCGAAATCGCCGGATCTAGTGGCGCAACCACTCGCAAGGCGGGTCAATTCACCTCCACCCGACTGGCAGCCGGCAAGTACCGCCTCCAGATTCCGGGCAAGAGCGGCAAGGATGGTATGCTCATCCTGCAATCCGTGGGGCAGCATCCCTCCAACGCCAACCTCGTGGATAACACCACGTTGGCCTATGAGGCGACGGCCGATGGCTTCGTGGTCGAGGCCCGTGCCTTGAATCCCGCTGCCGATGCCACGCCCGGCAGTGTATCACTGCGGGATGCGAACTTCTACTTCGCCTGGGTTGACTTCGTCACCCCGCTCACCCCCACGGCGGCCGTTTCCACGACCGCTCCGGTCCTCTCGGTCAAGGCCGCTGGTGCCCAGTACCTCATCTCTTGGCCGAGCTCGGTCACCGGCTATGTGCTGGAATCAGCCACCTCGCTCACACAGTCGGTGTGGTCGACCGTCACTGGAGTCTCCGGCAACTCGGTCAGCATCCCTGCTGATTCGGCCAGCCGGTTCTTCCGATTGCGCAAACCCTGATTGGTTCCTTTGAATCAAGAAGGTGTCCGTTAGTACAAGGGCCGGGGCATCCACCCCGGCCCTTCTTGCGTCGCGAGGGTTGCGACTTCAGCGAATTCCAAATTCACCATTCAACCTCAGTGCCATGAAATGCCCTCGAACCATTCACCGACTAATTCGGCAAATGCTCTGGGTGTTTTGGATACTGGGCGCATCCGGGCTAAAAGCTCAGACTTGGCAAGCAATTCCAGGGGGGCGCCAACGGCCACTCGTCGTAGCTCCAGAGGGTGGCACAGGATTCAAAAGAGTCCCCTCAGGACGCAGCGGGATTCTGTTCACCAACTCGCTCAACGAGATGAGGGCCATCACCAACCAGATCTTCCACAATGGCTCTGGTGTCGCGGCCGGCGACGTCGACGGTGACGGACGTTGCGATCTCTACTTCGGGAACATCGAGGGCGGCAATCGCCTCTATCGCAACCTCGGGGATTGGCGATTCGTAGACATCACGACCACCTCGGGCGTTGGCTGCAGAGGGCTACCAACCACCGGAGTGGTCTTCGCTGATGTCGACGGCGACAGCGATCTAGACCTGATGGTCAACACGATCGGCTCCGGCACTCGACTCTTCGTCAATGACGGGCACGGCCAATTCCGGGACACCACCCAGCAGGCTGGGCTCGACCGGCCCTCGGGTGCCATGTCGGTCTCCCTCGCTGACATCGACCGGGACGGCGACCTGGACCTCTATGTAGCCAACTACCGGAGCACCACGCTGCGCGATGAACCCGACACCCGCTTCCGCCTGAAGCGCGAAGGCACAGCTACGATCATCACCGCCGTCAACGAACGCCCGTTGACCGAGCCCGACTTGGTGGGCCGCTTCAGCTTGGACCCCGCAACGGGAATCGTTGAGCACGGCGAACCCGATGTGTTGTACCGGAACAACGGTCGCGGTGTCTTCAGTCGGGTGCCCTGGGATCAAGGCGACTTCGTCGACACGCAAGGCCGGCCCTCGGCAGTTCCTTTTGATTGGGGACTTTGCGGTCTCTTGCGCGATCTCGACGGGGACGGCAGTCCCGATCTCTATGTTTGCAACGACTTCGCGTCACCGGATCGGGTGTGGATGAACCGTGGCGATGGACGGTTCAGGTCCATCCCAGACGCGGCCATTCGGACCACGAGCCGATTCTCGATGGGCGTCGACATCGCGGACGTCGACCGCGATGGCGACGACGACATCCTCGTCCTCGACATGCTCAGCCGCGATCACCGCCGGCGTCAGGTGCAGACCGGCAGTGGCAAGGCTCCGATGGTCGAAGGCAATTCGGGCCGCGCCCAGGTGATGCGCAACACCCTGCTGCTCAACCGAGGTGACGGATCCTACGCCGAGATCGGCCAACTGGCCGGTGTGCACGCCTCAGAGTGGTCGTGGACTCCCCGGTTTCTCGACGTGGATCTGGACGGATACGAAGACCTGCTGGTCTCCAACGGCAATTTGCGGGATGCCCAGAATGTGGACTTCATCCGAGAGGTGGAAAACCTCAAAAGCAATCGGGGCCTCTCCCGCCTGGAGAGACTCCAACTGAGGGCCCGATTCCCCCGATTGGACACACCAAACTGCGCATTCCGAAACACAGGCCGATTGGGATTCGAAGAGGTGGGCCGAGCCTGGGGTTTCGATGTGGCAGGAATCTGCCCTGGAATGGCGGTGGCCGACCTGGATGACGACGGCGACCTCGATGTGGTGCTCAACCAACTCGAAGGACCAGCTCTCTTGTTACGCAACGATTCGCCGGCCCCGCGCCTGGCTGTGCGGCTGAAAGGGCGGATGGGCAACAGCCAAGGTATCGGCGCAAAGGTCTTCTGCCTGGGAGGGCCCGTGTCCCAGAGCCAGTCCATCACCTGCGGCGGTAAATACCTTTCTGCAGACGAGCCCCTCCTCGTTTTCGCCGCTGGCCACCCCACCAACGGTCTGAGGCTCGAAGTCCATTGGCCCAGCGGGCACCGCACGCGATTCGATCAGGCGCAGCCCAATACCCTCGTTGAACTCGAAGAACCGGTCGGCCCTGCACCGGCACGCCCCATGATCAAGCCCTCTCCAGAACCCCTTCTACGAGAAGTTCCCCTGACGCCGGGTTGGACCCATCCGGCTGAAGCAGCCGAACGCGAATCCGCTCAGTTGCTGCTACCTCGCCGTTCGGGCAATCAAGCACCGGGGGTCGGTTGGTTTGATTGGGACCGAGATGGCTGGGAAGACCTCGTCATCGGAGCAGGAAACCGGGCCGCACCCGCCCTTTTTCGCAACCTCGGCAACGGTGGTTTTAAGGCAGTTTCCACGCCCAACGACGAAGGATCGCACTCCAGGACGTCCGGCCTATTGGGCTGGCGGACGCCCGATGGGCAGCCGCAGTTCTTGGACGGAGTGACATGGAGGAGCGAGGGACCCAAGCGAACCCCGGATGTCTCGATGCTGAATTGGAAATCCACCCCAAGGCCCACGCCGACGGGGCCTTCCGAATCGCCAGCCCATTCCGGCCCAATGGCCCTCGGCGATGTGGATGGGGATGGCGATCTCGATCTTTTCGTCGGCGGTACGGCGGTCCCAGGCCGTTATCCGGAGGCGACCGCATCGCTCCTTTTTATTAATGAGCACGGCCAATGGACCCCCGACCCGGGTTCCGAAGCCCTGCTAAAGGGGGTAGGTTTGGTGAATGGCGCCGTGTGGTCGGACCTCGACGGCGATGGATTTCCGGAACTGGCACTAGCCCGCGAGTGGGCTGCGCCAGCGATCTTCACAAACCGTCGCGGGCGTCTCGAAAGCAACTCGGCTGATTGGAATCTCAATGCATTCTCCGGGTTGTGGACCGGAATGGCCGCCGGAGACTTCGATGGCGACGGCCGCATGGATCTGGCCATGGGCAACCGGGGACGCAACCACCGCTGGAACGCCTCGACCGAAAATCCTATCCAGCTCTTCTTTGGAGACCTTCGCGGAGACGGTTCGGTGGAATCCATCGAGGCGTATCGAGACCCGGCGTCGGGGCATCTGGTGCCATGGTTGACTTTGGATGAACTGGGCATGGCCTTTCCATCCGTGCTGCAGCGATTCCGCCGGGCCGAGGACTATGGCCGGGCCACGCTTCAGGACATCCTCGGCGAGGGTTTTCATGCCATGAAACCGCTCAAGATCACGACTCTTGATTCCATGGTTTTTCTCAATCGAGGTTCCTCGTGGGAGGCTCATGTATTGCCCATCGAAGCCCAATTCGCCGCGGTTTACGGAGTGGCGGCCGGCGACCTGGATGGGGATGGCCGAATCGATTTGCTACTCAACCACGGTTCCTGGCCTACAGACTCGGACATCGGTGGTCACCATGCCGGGTTGGGGTTGCTCTGCCTGGGTGAGGGCCGCGGCACCTTCCGGGCCCTGTCAACCGGTGAAAGCGGGCTGCGGATTCCGGGTGAGGGACGAGGATTGGCCCTCGCGGACTACGACCACGACGGTCGCTGGGACGTGGCCACTGGACAGCGTGAAGGACCCCTGCTGCTGTTTCGAAACCACCAAGCCCGACCGGGTTTACGGGTGGTCCTCGAAGGAGGGACAGGAAACCCCGACGGGGTGGGCGCTCAGGTGCGACTGCGGGGGCGCAGTGGCTTCGGCCCCATGTCAGAAATCCACGCCGGCAGCGGACACTACTCCCAGAACGCCACCACCTTGGTGATGACACTCCCGGAGCCCTGTTTAGAAGTCTGGGTCCGATGGCCGGGTGGGCGGATCACCCGCAAAGAAGTCATCCCCGACCTCGGCGAGATTCGGTTGAAGCACGGCGGCCCAGACCGAT